>JAFTAR010000047.1 GCA_017455495.1 Prevotella sp. | reverse complement strand
CCCCAAGAGAGGTCTGTGATGTGGATGAGTCCGTCAACACCGCCGAGGTCGACGAATACGCCGTAGCTCGTGATGTTCTTGACGACACCTTCCAGAATCTGACCCTTCTCCAGCTTAGAGATAATCTCCTGCTTCTGAGCCTCAAGCTCGGCCTCGATGAGAGCCTTGTGGCTGACAACAACGTTGCGGAACTCCTGGTTTATCTTGACTACCTTGAACTCCATGGTCTTGCCCACGAACTGGTCGTAGTCGCGTATGGGGTGAACGTCAATCTGTGAACCGGGCAGGAATGCCTCGATGCCGAACACGTCGACAATCATGCCACCCTTTGTGCGGCACTTGATGAAGCCCTGGATAATCTGCTGCTCGTCAAGAGCTGCGTTGACACGGTCCCAAGCCTTCGACAGGCGGGCCTTCTTGTGCGACAGCACGAGCTGTCCCTTCTTGTCCTCAGCGTTCTCCACGTAAACTTCAACCACGTCGCCTTCCTTCAGCTCGGGGTTGTAGCGGAATTCAGCAGCGGGAATGATGCCATCGCTCTTGTAGCCGATGTTCACCACCACTTCCTTCTTGTCAACGCTGATTACCTTGCCGTCCACAACCTGATGGTCGGCAACCTTGTTCAGGGTTTCGTCGTAGGCCTTGTCAAGCTCTTCCTTGCTGACGTTGGCCACGGTGCCATTCTCAAACTCGTCCCAATCGAAGTTGTCGAGTGGCTTGACGTTCTTTGTTAATTCTGACATGTTAATTGAATGAAATTTGTTTGTAAATTAATAAAGTTAGACATTATGTGAATTGTATCCGCAAAATGCGGGCGCAAAGGTACTCAAAAACTTTGTAAATGAGCCTCTTGCGCTGACAAAAGGTACGTTGGGTTATGTATTTTTAACAAAAATGAAGCTTTTAATGGTTTTGGGTTAAAAAAAATTAAGCAAAAGAGAATTGTTTTGATATTTTTCTTTTTTAGTGCCAACTTTTGTCTACCTTTGCAGTCCGAAAGAAAGGGAGAGCCTGTTTTCGCAGCTCTCTGGAGTTTGGATGGGCGATGGTGTAATGGTAACACTACAGGTTTTGGTTCTGTCATTCCCGGTTCGAATCCGAGTCGCCCAACATTTTTAAAAAGCACCGCCTTACTGATGTGAAGCGGTGCTTTTTATATAAATAATAATGTGTGCCGGTTTTAGATTCCCAGCTTGCGGCGAATGTCCCGTGGAATAGCGTTCTTGTTTACGAGGAAGTCCATGGTGTTGTCGGCTATGAAGGCCTTGGTCATGTACCATATTCCCTTGTACTGTCCGGCTTCTCCCCATGAGTTTTTCACCATATAGTATTCCTTTCCGTTCTGGTCGCGGGCAATACCGTAGATGAGCATGCCGTGGTCGTCGGTGAGTTCCCAGTTGTCAAAGCGCTGCTGGCGCATCTCCTGTGTCGGGGTAATCTCAGGCACGTTGCATCCCAGCGAGTCTATAAGGCTGCGTCGCTCGGTGGCAGGCAGGCGCAGCCACCTGGCCATGTCGCTGCCGCGCAGGCTCTGTGTAGCGGCTGCGTCTACGGCGTATGCCAGTCCGGTGCGTGTGAAGCCGTCCTCGCTCACATCGCCGCCCCAGGCTATGGTATAGCCCTGCATCACGGCGTTGTCAATGACTTGCATCATCTCGTCCATGGGAAGGTTGTAGCTCTGCGGGAAACGCCAGTTGTCCTGCACCTCTACAGCAAACGTGGTATAGAAGGGGTGGTGGGTGTAGCTGGTGATGGAGACATAGTCGTCAAGGTTTATGCCGAGCGACTGCACGAAGGTCTGCGGAGTATACTGTTGTCCCTCGTATGTGAATGTCTCCGGGCACTGGCCCAGGTATGCGTCAAGTATGCCCTGAAGACCCACCTTCCACTGGTTTGATATCTTCTTTGCGGTGCTTTTTGAAATAGCGCTCACGTAGGGTTCCAGAAGCGAGAAGAACTCATTGAAATTGTTCAGCGAGTCGCCGTATAGCGAGCCGGGGAATGGCATGGCCTCTTCGGGGCAGATGCCGTGAGTCTTCAGCGTTGCCAGCACGTCCTCGGCAGAGCCGCCTTGTGCGAACTGGCAGTCGCCGTGGTATCTCACCACCTGTATGGCCCGCTCCATATAGGTTTTGTTGGCCACGAAGCTCTCGCAGAGATCGTATGTCTTTCCAGTAGCCTTGAGAATCTCGGCCTCGAAGAAACTCAGAGTGGAGTAGTTCCAGCAGGTGCCGCTGCGGTTCTGGTCTTTGACGCTGGTGATGGGATTTTCCTTTACGGTGGTGAAAACCGGCTTGTTGTCAGCTTTCTGCTCTGCATTGTCCTGAGCATTTGCCCCTATGGCCAGGAATGCCATGAGGGCAAGAGTGGTTAGTTTTTTCATTGTCTGCATTATTATGTGTGATTTTCTATTTTGATATCAGTCTGTATCGGCCATGGCAAACGTTGCCACGGTGTTGACAAGGGCGGCGGGGTTGCCCATGTCAAAGCGCTCTCCGCTGAGCCTTACTCCGTACATGCCGCTCCTCTGGCGCACCTTGTCGAGTGCGGCGGTAAGTTCTATCTCGCCCTTCCTGTCAGGATACTTGTCGGCTTCCAGGATGTCGGCCTCAAGCTGGCTGAACACTTCTGGGGTTAATATGTACTGTCCGAATACCGAGCAGTATTCCTTCTGGCCTTCGCTGTCGCGCACTCCGAGGAACTCTTCGGCATAGCTTGCCTTGGGCTTCTCGGCCAGAGCCGTCACACTGAGCATGGTGGCCTTCTTGTCCTCCCACACACCGGTCATGATGCCGAAATGGCTCACCTCGTTCACATTGACGGGATAGAGTCCGAGGGTGAGGGCGTTGGTGCGCTCATAGGCCTCGATGAGCTGCAGGGCGCAGGGCTTGTTGCAGGTTGACTGGTAGAGGGTGTCGCCCAGCATGAGCAGCACCGGCTCGCCGTGAGTGAACTGTGCAGCCTGGTAGACGGCATGGCCAAAGCCCCGTTTCTCCCTCTGGTATACGTAGTGCAGGCGCTTGCCTATGTCAAGTATGCGGTTCTCGTACTCCCGGCACTCTTTGTTGAGTTTGCCCAAATGCTCATCGCTCAAGGGGCGCTCGAAAAAGTCCATATAGAGCTTGCGCTCCTCCTCGCTGCCAAGCACGAGGCAGATGTCCTCAATGCCGCTCTGAACCAGCTCCTCAAGAAGGATGAGGATGACAGGGCGCACCATGCCGTCGGGGCAGGGTATGGGGAAGAAGTCTTTCTTCATGCAGCGTGTGGAAGGGTAGAGCCTGGTGCCGAAGCCTGCCACGGGGATGATGGCTTTCCTTACTGTATGGACGGGGTGGATGGTGAAGCTGTAGGCAGGCATGCCTTCTCCAACGAGATAGTCTACCAGTTTCTGCTGGCATTGCTCATCGCGGGCCAGGAACTGCACGCTTCCGTCGCCATGCGAGCCCACGCCCTTGCCTCCGTAAGTGAGAGTATTAATGTATTCGTCGGCAAGGACGGCATGCAGCTTGGGAGCAGAGAGCTCCTCTGGACACATAGGGGCCACCTGGCTGTCGAACAGTTCCTCAGCCTCGGTCATGAGCTTGCCGAGCTTCTCCACCTCGCCGTTTGCCATGTAGCTCACGGCCCGTTCTACAATCTCTTGGTTTCTCACGCCAAGAGCCTCGTGCTCCAGTCGTTCCTGCTCATTGGTGGCAAAAGGGTAGGCCTTGTTCAAGTCGGAGAGAATCTTGATAGTGTCCTTTGAGCCGACAAGGTCGGCAAAGACCCAGTAGAGAGGCTGCTTCACGTTGAGAGCCTTGACCTCTATCTCGTCGCCGTCGAATGTCATGAGGTTTGGCTTCACTCCAAAGGCACATGCCTGGTCGAGACGTCCGCAGCGGCTTGATGTGCGCAGCTCGCCCACGTAGGCAATGTTCATCTCGCCCAGGGTGTTGAGGTTGAGGTTGTATATCTGGTTGAAGGCTCGGGCCACGAGTACGCAGATGGCAGCACTTGATGAGAGGCCGCTCTTCATAGGCAGCGTCATGTCGGTTATCTTGATGCGCACACCGCCCACCTTGTACCATTCAAGCATGTAGGAGGCCACTCCGGCGCAGTAGCAGAAGAACGAGCCTGAGCGCGCCACGCGCTTCAGCTCCTGCTCGTCCATGCGGCAGGCAAAGTCGTGCCACTGGCTGGAAATCTGGGGAGCCGTGCTCACCACCTCAAAAATGCTGGAACGCTCCACCTCGGCCGTTATGCCCTGCTCTATACCTGTAACTATGGCGGCTACCGGGACATTTACAAAAGAGTAGGGCTGTTCCACAAACTTATGATCCGCTTTTGCGACGGCCT
>JAFTAR010000046.1 GCA_017455495.1 Prevotella sp. | reverse complement strand
GCGCTTGATGATGCCGGCATTGTTCACCAGGATGTCTATCTGGCCTACCTCCTCATGAATCTTCTCCACCAGGGCCTTCACGTCGTTCTCCTTCGTGACGTCGCATACATAGCCCTTCACGTTCTCGATGCCAGCCTCGCGATAGTTGTCCAGACCGCGCTGCAGGGCAGCCTCGTTGATGTCGTTAAAGATAATGGTCTTAGCACCAGCGGCCACAAAAGCCTTGGCAATGTTGAATCCGATGCCATAGCTGGCGCCGGTAATCCAGGCATTCTTGCCCTCTAACGAAAAGATGTTTGTCATTGTTTTGTAGTTTTATTTGTTAATAATAAGAGTAGTTTTATTGTTTCGCTTGCAGTTGTTTCAGTCGAATGAGTGCCTCTATATAGTAGTAGTCGGCATAGATGATGCTGGCGTCAATCTCGCTGCCGGCAGGATGATGACCCGTGCTGTGCAGCAGGAAGGCCGTATTCTTGTCACGGCTCTGGTAGCGCTCCGTGCTCAGGTCGGCCAACATCTGTTCGGCAGCCTCACGGTATTGCTGTCCGCGCCATCCATCCAGATACTGGCTCAGCTCCAGCAAGGCCGAGGCCACCACACAGGCAGCCGAGGCATCCTTGGGAGCCTGCGGACGCAGGTCGTCCATATCCCATCGTGGCACCATGTCGTCGCTGGTCTCGCGCAGCCGTTTCAGGTAGATGTCGCTCACCTTCTGTGCAAACTGCAGGAAAAGCGGATCGCGTGTAAAGCGATAGACCATCGTGTAGCCATAGATGGCCCACGACTGTCCGCGGCTCCACATGGAGTAGTCGGCATAGCCCTGATGCGTCAGACCGCGCAGGAAATTGCCCGTCAGCGTATCGTAGACAGCTACATGATAGCAGGAGCCGTCGGGACGGAAGTGATGACGCATGGTGGTGACGGCATGGCTGACAGCAATGTCTTTCAGCAGCGGCGACCCGCCGTTCTGTGCTGCCCAGAAGAGCAGCTCCAGGTTGATCATATTATCCATGATGGTGTTATGACCGCCATAGTCCTTGACGTGGCGCGGCCAACTGAGCAGCGTGCCCACCTTGGCATTATAGAGTGTAGCCAGGCTATCGGCAGCAGCCAGCATCACGGGCCTATACTGGGCGGACACCTCGGGGCAGGCATCCAGTCCCTTGCCATACGATCCCAGCATGATGAAGCCCAAGTCATGGTCGAAGACAGGCTGGTAGGCCAGCGGACGTAAAGACTCGGTGTACCCTCGCGCAGCCTTCAGCACCTCGCGGTCGCCAGTCATGGCATAGTCCATCCAGAGGATGCCCGGCCAGAAGCCCGAGCACCATTCCTCTGCCACGGCCCTGCGGCAGTTCCACTCGGTCTGCCCGCCAAGTATGTTGCGTGGCTCCATGTTGTAGTCATAGGGTTTCAGTTGTCCCAGTGCCTTCTCCACCTGCTGGTGACAATACTTGAGTTGCTGGTCGACGTCAAAGGCAGCAGCCCTGACACCCACGGCGAGTGCAAGGCCAAGAAATGACAGAACAATCTTCTTCATGTTTCTCTTCTCCTTAATTATATATTATAAATACGTACAACCTGCCGATCTCACCTAAATCCACAAGGACAAAAAGACCGGCCTGCAACTAAGTAAAGAACGTGAAACTATACGTATTTATTATAAAATAAAAGCAAAAAAATGACAAATAAGACCCTAAAGTACTGCTCCTGGCCACCCAGGCAGTGAAGTATTTAGGTAAGTCGCCAGTCAGTCACCCCACCCCTACCCCTCCCCTACATGGGAGGGGAGCTGCTTGTGTGTGAAGTGTGGAGTGTGGAGTGTGGAGTGAGGTCAGTCCTGTTGGCGCCGATTGGACTTGGAGTTGCGGTAGCAAATTTTTCACTCTTCACTCTTCACTCTTCACTTAACGTCTACAAAGGTACTAATAATAATAAGGAGTACCAAATCCAGCACCCCGTTTTTACAGATTTTCACAATTGGCGCCTCGTGCTACTATAATCGTCAAAAAAAGAGTTCTTGAGAGAGTGGGCTACTTGGTGCCACATAGTGGGCACTTTGTGCTGCAAAGTAGCCACTTTGTCGTATATTTGATCACGGGGACTCTATTGATCATTGAATCACTAGAGTCCCCATGATCTGTTACACCCGTTG
>JAFTAR010000045.1 GCA_017455495.1 Prevotella sp. | reverse complement strand
GTCTTTCAAAGATCTCTTTCTCTTGCGCTGACAACGGGCAGGCCCCTTCGGCAAAAGGGGTGCTCCCTTGTTTAGCGGGTGCAAAGGTACGAACTTTCCAGACAACAGCCAAACTTTTTGCCAACTTTTTTCAGAAAAAAAAGATACGCAGAAAACTTAATTGAGAAAGGTCAACCAAAACAAAATGTAATCATTATTATATTTATATAAGACCACGGCTATACCTTGCAAGCAGTTCTTGCTCTCTTTCTTTTGTGCGTTCCAGGAAAATGCGGTATTCTTCGCTGTCAGGATTGAAGGGTCTATGGTTTAGCGCATCCTTGACGGGCTTCCAGTCTTTCAGGAACTGTCTGGCCCTGTCACTGAGATACAATTCGACCAGTCTCTCCCAGATATATTCCACAGCCTGCTGTGAGGGGTGGATCATGTCCGGCTGGTAGAAACGGTAGTCGCGAAGCTCGTCAAGCACTATCTCGTAGGCAGGGAAATATGTCACGTTGCTCCGTTCCTGCTCCAGCCTTGAGGCCGCGAGAAGAAGGGTGGCCTTTGAAAGCCGGCTGCCGTGGAAGCCGTACTTGGCATATCGTATGGGGCTGACAGTGACCACCACTTGAACGCCGCGGTTGCGCTCCGTCATCATGTCAACGGCCTGTGAGAGTACACTGAGGCATTCCTCCATCGTGAGCTGCTCCTCGGCAAACAGGTTCTGGGGCCGCTTCTGGCAGTTGTCCACTATCTCGCCCGTCTCCTTCAGCCTGTAAACATGGTTGGTGCCAAGGGTTATGAACACGCAGTCGGGGATTTCGTCTACCCTGGAAATAGTGTGCATCACCGACACGGGATTGTACATCACACCGAAGGGGTTCACCGTAACTGGGAAATGCTCCTGCTGGAAGCGTTTGCCAATATTGTCGGCGAAGCATGACCCCACAAACAGCAGCTTCTGGAGCGGCTCAATGGTGAAGCCAGGCTTCGGTATGTCAACAATGGTGCGAAACTGCATGGAGGCCAATGTTATAACCTGCCGTTAAGCCTCAAGGATGTTCTGCCTGACGTATGACCTGTGGCCGTAGACAGCTACTACGATGAAGCAGACGAGGGGAACAACGAAGGAGAGGTTGACAGAAGAGAGACCCATCAGCGACAACTTAGAGTCGATGATAAGGGCCTGCAACGGCGGGAACACCGATCCGCCAAGGATAGCCATGATGAGTCCTGCTCCGGCAAACTTCACGTTCTCGGCCACGCCCCTCAGGGCAATGCCGTAGATGGTGGGGAACATAAGCGACATGCAGGCCGACACAGCCACAAGGCAGTAGATGCCATTACGGTCAGGGAAGAGAATCACGCCGCCAATGAGGCTGCCAGCCAGGATGGCAAGCACGGCAAGCAGACGGCCCGGCGATATGTACTTCAGCAGCCAGGTGCATACAAACCTGCTGACGCAGAAGAACACCATGGCCATGATGTTATACTTCTGCGATGTTATCTCGGCCGCCTTCTCGGTCATTCCCTCAAGCTGGAACACCCTTGTGCCGTACTGTATGATAAAAGTCCAGCACGACACCTGGGCACCCACATAGAAGAACTGTGCCAGCACACCCTCCCTGTAGCCTTTCTTCTTCATCAGCTCGCGCATGGCCTGGCGTATGCCCTTCTTTGCTCGTGTATCACCAGCCTTAGGCATCTTTTTCAGCCTGATAAGGGCCAGAATGATGAGACAGGCAATGCCAAGGCCAAGGTATGGGCCAATGAGCACACTCAAGTCGCTTTCCTTCAATGCGTTGAACTGAGCATCGCCCAGCATCATTCTCTCCTCGGTGGGCATTGGGCTCATCCTAACCTGCACAAACTCCATTGCGACCCACATTCCGAGCAAGGCTCCAATGGGATTGAATGCCTGAGCCAGGTTGAGCCTCTGCGTTGCCGTGTCCTCTGTGCCCATACAATATATATATGGATTACAGGAAGTCTCCAGGAACGACAAACCGCAGGTTAGTATGAAGTAGGCCAGCAGGAAGGGATAGTACATTCCCAAGAGCTTTGCCGGCAGGAACAGCAGCGAGCCAATGGCAAACAGCGTTAAGCCCACCAGCACACCAGCCTTGAACGAGTGGCGCTGAATGAACAGAGCCGCGGGGAAAGCCATGACAAAGTATCCCAGGTAGAAGGCCACCTGTACCAGAGCGCCCTCGGTGACACTCATCCTGAAGATTTTCGAGCAGGCCTTTACTATAGGGCCGGTCATATCGTTAGCAAATCCCCATAGCGCGAAGCAGCTTGTTATAAGAATGAATGGAACAAGAAAGCTTACGCCATCCTTTGTCAGTATCTTTTTTGCCTGTAGGTTAATGTTCAGCTTCATCAGTCTTAGTGTAACTTTTTAGTTTAGCACGGCAAAATTACAATAATTTCTTCAGATAACATTCTTTTTCCTAACTTTTTTTCGTAATTTTGCCATCAGAAACAAAGAACAAAGAAGAAACATCATGAAAAAACTCCTTTCACTGCCGCCAAACCTTGTAGGTAAAGGCACCACCGGCCCCACTGTTTTCCACGATATTACCGGACTCCCCTCCAATGACTATTTCTGTACCTGCGACCCTGAGGGACACCGCGTTGGCAGCGGCGGGGGCACAGCCTGGCTGCTATGGCAGGCGTTTATTGGAAGTGAGATGTTAAAAGTGACAAGTGACAAGTGGGCTGACGCAGAGAGACATGCTACAGAGGCGAGCGCTGATCTTTTCTGCCAGTGGCTTAGCCAGGAGAAACGCATCCTTTTGCATGCAGGCGGACAGAGCCGCCGCCTACCAAGCTATGCTCCCTCAGGCAAGATACTCACCCCTGTGCCTGTGTTCCGCTGGGAGCGCGGACAACGCCTCAACCAGGACCTGCTGTCACTCCAGCTGCCGCTGTATGAGCGCATAATGGACATAGCACCTGAGGGACTTAACACCATGGTAGTAAGCGGCGACGTGCTTATCCGCCAGGCCTCGGAGGCCAAGTTACCCGCTGTGCCACAGGCCGACGTAGTGTGCTACGGTCTGTGGCTTGATGCCTCAGTGGCCAGCCACCACGGAGTGTTCCTGTCCGACCGCCACTCGCCGCAGTCGCTGAAGTGCATGCTCCAGAAGCCCTCGGTGGAGTGCCTACAGCAGCTTCAGCGCGACCACCTGTTCCTCACCGACATAGGCATCTGGCTGCTCAGCGACCATGCCGTGAAGCTGCTCATGGAGCGCTGCGGCTTCACTGCCGACGGCTTTAGCGAGGTGAAGTCATATGACCTCTACTCCGACTTCGGCCGCTGCCTTGGCACAGAGCCGGAACTGGCCGACGACGAACTGCGAAGCCTAAGCGTCGCCGTGGTTCCCCTGCCTGAGGGCGAGTTCTACCACTTCGGCACGTCGGCAGAGATGATAAGCTCCATGGTGCGCCTGCAGAACGTGGTCTCCGACCAGCGTCTCATAATGCACCACGACCGCAAGCCCCACCCCTCCATCTTCGTACAGAACGCCCTCTTGGACATCAAGTTCACCGAGTTAAACCATAACATCTGGGTGGAGAACAGCTGCATAGGCAGCCACTGGACCCTGAGCACCGACAATGTTGTTACCGGAGTTCCCCACAACGACTGGACGCTGGCACTCCGCCCTGGCGACTGCCTTGACATAGTACCTATTGGCGAGGAGGAATACGCCGTAAGGCCATACCATATCAACGACCGCTTTGACGGCGCTGAACAGCAAAGACCTCAGTTCCCTGTGATGAAACTCAGCGAGATAGGAGAATGGCTCAATAGCGGACGTGGCACCGACGGTCTGAGGCTGCTGAGCGCCGAGCAGATTTCCTCGCAGGCCAACCTACACCGCCTGTTTGCCCAGCGCACGGAGTTCCGCAATGCCACATGGCCACTGCTTGCCCGCAATTGGCAGCACAGCGTGTTCTACCAGCTTGACCTGGACCATGCCGCCCAGTGCTTTGCCGAAGGCAACATTCCCCTACCCTCGCCCATTGATGACGATGCTCCACTAATGACCCGCATCCACGATGCCATGTTCCGCGGCAATCGCGAACAGGCGTTTGGCTTGTTGCGCCAGAGCATCATCAGTCAGGTTGCCGCCACGCCCGTTGTGCCAGAGATGGCCGTATGCCGCGACCAGATAGTGTGGGCCCGCTGCCCGGTGCGCATTGACATTGCCGGAGGCTGGACCGACACCCCGCCCTACTGCCTAATTGAAGGCGGCAGTGTGGTCAACGTGGCCATAGAACTTAACGGCCAGCCGCCCATACAGGCCTACGTCAAGCCCTCATCGAAATACAACATAACGCTGCGCAGCATAGACATGGGAGCCATGGAAGTGGTTAGTACCTACGAGGAACTGCTGCAATACAACAAGGTGGGGTCGCCATTCTCCATACCCAAGGCAGCGCTGGCCCTGTGCGGCTTCGCCCCGCAGTTCACCAACCAGTCATATCCTACCCTTGAGGAGCAACTGCGTCAGTTTGGCAGCGGCATAGAGCTAACACTGCTCTCAGCCATCCCCGCCGGCAGCGGCCTTGGCACCAGCAGCGTCCTGGCGGCAACGGTGCTTGGCGCACTGTCAGACTTCTGCTCCTTAGCATGGGACAAGAGTGAGATATGCCGCCGCACCCTTGCCCTGGAGCAGCTGCTCACCACGGGCGGCGGCTGGCAGGACCAGCTTGGCGGTCTGCTGCCAGGCGTGAAGCTGCTTGAGTCGCAGCCCGGCATCCTGCAGCAGCCACAGGCACGCTGGCTGCCCACCGACCTCTACACCCAGCCGGAGTATCGCCAGTGCCACCTCTTATATTATACGGGTATCACCCGCACCGCCAAGCATATCCTTGCAGAGATAGTGAGACGCATGTTCCTTAACGAACACTACCAGCTGCTCACCTTGCGGCAGATGAAGGAACACGCCACCGACATGTACGAAGCCCTGCAGCGTCAGGACTTTGCCCTCATGGGGCGCCTCGTAGGGCGCACCTGGCAGCAGAACCAGCTGATAGACAGCGGCACGAACCCGCCCGCCGTGCAGGCTATCACCACAATCATTGACGACCTCTGCCTGGGCTACAAGCTGCCGGGGGCTGGCGGTGGCGGCTACCTCTACATGGTAGCAAAAGACCCTGAGGCGGCAGGACTCATAAAGCAGCGCCTCAGGGAACATTCACCCAACGAGAATGCCCGCTTCGTTGACATGGCACTCTCAAACAGCGGACTACAGGTGAGCCGGAGTTAGTTCAGGCGAGCACTTTCAACTCCCGGCCCACCTTCTCGAATGCAGCAATGCACTTGTCAAGCTGTTCGCGTGTGTGGCCGGCAGAAATCTGGACTCGGATGCGAGCCTGGCCCTTCGGCACCACGGGATAGTAGAAGCCGGTGACGTAGATGCCTTCCTCCTGCATGCGGGCTGCAAAGTCCTGGGAGAGCTTGGCATCGTAGAGCATGACGGCACAGATGGCACTCTGAGTGGGCTTTATGTCGAAGCCAAGGGCAAGCATCCTGTCGCGGAAGTACTCCACGTTCTCCACCAGGCGGTCGTGAAGTTCGTTGCTCTCGCCCAGCATGCGGAACACCTCAAGCGAGGCTCCTATGATGGCTGGTGCCAGGGAGTTGCTGAACAGGTAGGGCCTTGACCGCTGCCGAAGCAGGTCAATGATTTCCTTACGTCCGGTGGTAAATCCGCCCAGAGCGCCACCAAAGGCCTTGCCCAGCGTACCGGTATATATGTCTACACGGCCGTAGGTGTTGAAGAACTCGCTCACGCCGTGGCCCGTCCTGCCCACTACGCCTGCCGAGTGGCTCTCGTCAACCATCACCAGGGCATCGTATTTCTCTGCCAGGTCACAGATCTTGTCCACCGGAGCCACGTTGCCGTCCATTGAGAACACACCGTCGGTCACGATGATGCGGAACCTTTGGGCCTGAGCCTCCTGCAGACATTTCTCAAGCTCCTCCATATTGGCATTGGCATAGCGTTAGCGCTTGGCT
>JAFTAR010000044.1 GCA_017455495.1 Prevotella sp. | reverse complement strand
GGGGGGGGGGGGTTGGGTGGGGTGTGGGGGGGAGGGGGGTTTGGTGGGTTTTGTGATGAAGTTCATGAGGACGGACTTCTTGCCCCTGGTGAGGTTGGTCTTTGAGGGCAGCATCACCTCGAAGTAGCGCTTGTCGTTCTCGAAGCGGCCAAGGACGGTGCGCCAGAAGTAGATGTCGTCGTAGCTCTCCACGTAGGCCACAATGCGCTGGCGTGCGTTCTTGCCCCTCAGCGCGTTTGCAGCCTGGATATACTGGCTGTTGATGTTGTCTTTCAGTCGGTGGGACATGGAGGTGGGTGTTGTAGGTGAGGTGGATGCTTTGGGAGTTGTGGGTTATGTGGTAATGTCGCTGACCTCGGTGACGGCATCCACCCACCCGTTCATCACAACGGCGGGCGAGTGGGTGGTGAGGATGATCTGCACGTTGGGATTAAGCTCGATGATGAGGTCTATGAGGCGCTTCTGCCACTCTATGTGCAGGCTCACCTCCGGCTCGTCCATGAAGAGCACGTAGGGCAGGTCGTCCTCTACGAGGACGGTGAGCAGAATGACGAGCATCTGCTTCTCTCCGCTTGACAGCTGGTAGGGCGTGAGCAGTTCGCCAATCTGCGTGAAGCGTATCTCGTTCTCCGTGCGCACTATGTGCTTGCCGGTTTCCTGGAACAGGTCGTCAATGATGTCCTGAAAGCGCGTCTTCTTCTGCGACAGCTGCTGTGCCGCCTCGGCATTTCCGCTTTGCAGCTCGGCAATTATGCGGTTGCCGATGTTCACCTGGTAGTCAAGGTATTTGCGCTGCAGGTGGTAGAGCTGGAAATCGAGCAGACTGCCACCGCCGCCCTTGATGACGGGCAGCACCTGCTTCAAGGCCCCGTCCTCGTCGGCAATGACCTGCGAGAGGTTGGAGTCAATGGAGCGAATCATGTCGTAGCGAATCCACTTCGCGTCGGCCGGCTCCACTTCGAGCTTCACGCCCTTGAGCATGTGGCTTGGAAACTCTCCTCCGGCGGCCAGACCTTTCACCACCTTGTTCAGGATGGTGCTCTTTCCCTGTCCGTTGATGCCGCTGAGGATGTTTACTCGCGGGGAGAGTTCCCACACGATGTGCTTCTTGCCGCTCCAGAGGGAGTCGATTTCTATGCGGCGGATGTATTCGGCGTATTTCTGCATGGTGGGTGGGGGTGGGTGTTGTGGGGTTTGTGGGGAGGGGCTTTTAGTAACCGAAGATTTCCTCCGTTGTTACGCGGCGGATGGGGCCGAGCTGCTGGAGGGCGTCCATGTCAAGCTCCTGTTCGTTGCCAAGAATGATGTAGCGATAGGGCTTGCGGGCCATCTGCTGCTGCTCGAAGGTGACAATGTCGGAGAGCGTGATGGAGGGCAGCTGGCGGTAGATGCGCTCGTCAAGGTCGTAGTCAAGACCTAAGGTCTGGGCATAGATCCAGGCGTTGATGAGTCCGAACTTCGTGGTGCGGTCGGTGCAGAGGCGCTTTGTCAGGGCTTCGCGGGCAATGTCGAAGGCGCGCTGGCTCTGCGGAATGGTGTCCAGAATCTGGTGGAACTGGCGCACGCAGTCCATCATCTTGTCGTTCTGCGTAATGATGTGTGTGAAGAAATATTCCGGCTGGTCCAGGTACGACGGCTCCACGTAGGCTGCATAGGCGTTGTAGGCCAGTCCGCGGGCCTCGCGCAGCTCCTGGAATACGATGGTGTTCATGCCTCCGCCGTAGTACTCGTTGAAGAGGGCCTTGACGGCGGCCTCCTCCGGCTGCCATGTGCGCAACTCATTGTGAATCATGCGCATGTAGATGTTCTTTGCGTCGTAGGGAGCTATGAGAATCTCGTTCTGGGGCGTGGCCTGCATGGTGTAGTGCTGTCCCTGCGGCACGGGCTGGAAGCGCTTGCCCGTCTTGTGGTTCTTGGTGACGGCAGCAGAAAGCTCCGAGACTGTCATGGGGCCATAATATAATATTGTGTGCTCGTACTTGGACAGGTTCTTGAGCAGGTCAAGCAGTTCCTGCGGGTCCTGCTGCTGCAGCTGCTCTGTTGACATGATGTTACGGTAGGTGTTGTACGGGCCGTAGACGCCGTACTGCACCAGTCGGGTGAAGTTGCTCTGCTGGTCTAACTTGGCGTCCTGCCTGCTCTTCTCAATGAGAGCCACGTCCTCAAGCCATGCCTCACGGTCCACTCGTGCATCCTTCATCAGGTGTTCCAGCAAGGCCAGTGCCTGCGGCATGTTCTCGCCCAGTCCGCTCAGGGTGACGTAGATGCTGCGTGCCCCCACGCTGATGCTGTAGGAGCATGCCAGCTTGTAGAACTGCTGCTGAATCTCCTCGTTGGTGTAGCGGCTGGTGCCCAGATAGTCAAGGTAGTCGGCGGCGTAGTAGTAGCGCAGGTCGGCTTCCTCGCCAAACTTGTACTGGAAGGAGAGTGTGAAGCGCCCGTTCTCGGTGTTCTGCACGTAGACTATTGGGATGTTCTTCTTCGTCTGGCTGAAGGTGAGGTCGCGCTGGAAGTCCACGAAGCGCGGCTGGATAGGCTCAACCTGGGTCTGCTGTATCTCGGCCACGAAGGGGCTCACGAGGTCGCGGTTGGTGGGTATGGGGGTAATCTGGGGCTTGTCAATCTTCTTCAGCGAAGTGTCCTCGCCCTGGCGCTTGTAAACGGCCACGTAGTTGTCGGTGCGCAGGTGGCGGCGGGCAAAGTCCATGACCTGCTGCTTCGTGATGGCGCTGATGCGCTCCAGGTAGTGCACCTCCTGGCTCCAGGGCACCTCGTTGATGAAGGCATCGACAAACATGTCGGCCCTGCGGCGGTTGCTCTCAAGGGCGGTGAAGTAGTTCAGCTTGGCGTTGTTGATGACAGAGGGCAGCAGGTCGTCGCTGAAGTCGCCGCGGCACAGCTTGTCAATCTCTTCGAGCAGCAGCTGGCGCACCTCGTCAAGGGTCTGGCCCTCCTTTGGCGTGCCTGCCATGATGAAGCAGCTGTAGTCGTGCATCACGTCGCATCCGGCCCACGAGCCGAGCATCTTCATCTGCTGGTTGATGTCAAGGTCTATGAGTCCGGCGGTGCCGTTGCTCAGCATGTCGCTGATGATGTTCAGCGTGTCCTGCTCAAGGGAGTTGCCCTGACCGAAGCGCCAGCCAAGCCACAGCGTCTCGGCCTCAAGGCCCATGACGGTGGTGTCGCGGGGCTGCGTGATGGGTGCCAGCGGGGCGAAGGTGGGCTGGGTAACGTCGGCTCCAGGCTGCCAACTGCCAAAGTAGCGGTCAATCGTGGCAATGACGCGGTCGGGCTGCATGTCGCCGGCCATGCAGATGGCAACGTTGTTGGGGCGGTACCAGTGGTTGAAGTACTGCTTGATGTTGGTGATTGAGGGGTTCTTCAGGTGCTCCTGAGTACCGATGGTGGTCTGAGTGCCGTAGGGATGGGTGGGATAGAGAAGTGCTCCCATGGCCTCCCACAGCTTGCGCTGGTCCTGTGCTATGCCAATGTTGTACTCCTCGTAGACGGCCTCCAGCTCGGTGTGGAATCCGCGTATCACCATGTTCTGGAAGCGGTCGGCCTGTATGCGTGCCCAGTTGTCCACCTCGTTCGAGGGAATGTCCTCCACGTAGCATGTCACGTCGTTTGAGGTGTAGGCGTTAGAGCCGTCGCTGCCAATGATGGCCATCAGCTTGTCGTACTCGTTGGGAATGAAGTACTGTGCTGCCACCTGGCTCACGCTGTCAATCTCGTGGTAGGCCTGACGGCGTGCCTCGGGGTCGGTGAGCAGGCGGTACTGCTCGTAGCGCTGCTCTATCTCGCTGAGCAGCGGAGCCTCGGCCGCGGGGTCGGTGACACCGAAGCTGTTGGTGCCCTTGAACATGAGGTGCTCAAGGTAGTGGGCCAGGCCGGTGGTCTCGGCGGGGTCGTTCTTCGAGCCGGTGCGCACGGCGATGTAGGTCTGTATGCGTGGTTTCTCGGTGTTCACGCTCAGGTAGACGCGAAGTCCGTTCTGAAGGGTGTAGATGCGGGTGTGGGTGGGGTCGCCGGGCACGGTGTCGTACTGGTAGGTCTGTGCCTGCGAGCCAAGTGTAACGGCAGCTGCCATTGCTGCCAGCAGTAGTCTAAGCTTCATGTTTTTTCTTTCTGTTATGCGTACATTATTTATTATTGGCGCAAAGTTAAGCATTTTCTTCAGCACCACCAAGGAAAAGCAAAGAAAAAATGTCTAATCCTTTTGCTCTTCGCTCGTTTTTTATTAATTTTGCACCCGAATTGTGCTTAAGCATACTGTGGAAACAAAGAATACAGAACTGTTAAACAGCATATACTACCCGTCGGACCTGCGCAAGCTCAGCGTAGAGCAGCTGCCGCAGGTGTGCGACGAACTTCGGCAGACCATTGTCGAGGAGCTGTCGGTGAACCCCGGCCATCTGGCTTCAAGCCTTGGCGTGGTGGAGCTCACAGTGGCCCTGCACTATGTCTACGACACCCCTGAGGACCGTATAGTATGGGACGTGGGGCACCAGGCCTATGGTCACAAGCTCCTTACGGGCCGCCGCGAGCAGTTTCACACTAACCGCAAGCTGCACGGCATAAGGCCGTTCCCCTCACCGGAGGAAAGCCCTTACGATGCCTTCATCTGCGGACATGCCTCCAACAGCATCTCGGCTGCCCTTGGCATGGCGGTGGCCAACTCCCAGCTCTCAGCCCTGAACTCTCAACCGAGCCATAAGGTTGTGGCTGTCATTGGCGACGGTGCCATGAGTGGCGGCCTGGCCTTCGAGGGCCTGAACAATGTGTCGTCGAGTCCTAACGACATGCTCATCGTGCTCAACGACAACGACATGTCCATCGACCGCTCCGTGGGCGGAATGAAGCAGTATCTGCTGGGCCTTAGCACTAACGAGACCTACAACAAGCTGCGCTTCAAGGCAGCCCGTTTCCTGCAGCGCCACGGCATGCTGCACGACGACCGCCGCAAGGGTCTCATACGCCTTGGCAACGCCCTGAAGAGTGCCATCTCGCACCAGCAGAACATCTTCGACGGCATGAACATACGCTACTTCGGTCCCTTCAACGGCCACGATGTGAAGGAGCTGGTGCGCATACTGCGCCAGATAAAGGAGATGAAGGGGCCGAAGCTGCTCCACCTGCACACGAAGAAAGGCCATGGCTATGCACCGTCGGAACACTACACCCCCGTGTGGCATGCGCCGGGCAAGTTCGACCCTGAGACCGGCAAGCTGATAAAGAGCAGTTCCGACGGCCAGCCTCCCAAGTACCAGGATGTGTTTGGCCACACGCTGCTTGAGCTGGCCCGCGAGAACAGCAAGATAGTTGGCGTCACCCCCGCCATGCCCACCGGCTGCTCAATGAACATAATGATGGCGGAGATGCCCGACCGGGCCTTCGACGTGGGCATTGCCGAGGGTCACGCCGTGACCTTCTCGGCCGGCATGGCCAAGGACGGTCTGCTGCCCTTCTGCAACATCTACTCCGCCTTCTCGCAGCGAGCCTACGACAATATCATTCACGACGTGTCCATACTGCGGCTTAACGTGGTGATATGCCTTGACCGTGCGGGGCTTGTGGGCGAGGACGGCCCTACGCACCACGGTGCCTTCGACATGGCGGCCCTGCGGCCGATACCGAACCTTACCATTGCCTCGCCCATGGACGAGCACGAGTTGCGGCGGCTGATGTACACGGCGCAGCAGGACAATATGGGCCCCTTCGTGATACGCTACCCTCGTGGCCGGGGCCGCCTCGTGAACTGGCACTGCCCCCTTGAGGCCGTTGAAGTGGGCACGGGGCGCAAACTCCACGACGGCACCGACATCGCCGTGCTCTCAATAGGCCCCATAGGCAACGATGTGGAGGAGGCAATCTCTCAACTCTCCGCTCTCAACTCTCAACTCTCCATAGCCCACTACGACATGCGCTTCCTGAAGCCCCTTGACGAGCAGATAATGCACGAGGTGGGGCAGAAGTTCAGCCGCATAATAACCGTGGAGGACGGCTCACGGGCCGGAGGCCTCGGCTCGGCTGTGCTGGAATGGCTGGCCGACTATGGCTACAGCACTAAGGTGATGCGCTTAGGACTGCCCGACAACTTCGTGGAGCATGGCTCTGTGGCAGAGCTGCGGAGCATAGTGGGCCTTGATGTAGACACCATTCGTGAAACCATAATAGCCCAAGCAGGGACAAGCAAGAGGAGGGGCTGAAAAAAGATGAAAATAGTCATTGCCGGAGCAGTTGCCGTGGGTACTCACCTGTCAAAGATGCTGTCAACAGAGAAACACGACTGCATACTCATTGACGACGACGAGGACCGTCTGGGCGGCGTAGACTCCAACTACGACATCATGGCGCTGTGT
>JAFTAR010000043.1 GCA_017455495.1 Prevotella sp. | reverse complement strand
GTCGCTCACCGACCAGCTCTTCATCAAGGCAAAGCGCATAAGGCAGCTTGAGGTGGAGAAGGTGTCGCTGGTGGGCGAGGGCATCAGGCCTGAGTTCGTGGGGCTGGTAAACTACGGGCTTGTGGGCCTGATACAGATAGAGCTGGGCTACAGCGACGAGGTGGACATCACCAACGAGCAGGCCCTGGAGCTTTACGACAAGTATGCCAAGCAGACCCTGGAGCTGATGAAGCGCAAGAACCACGACTACGACGAGGCGTGGCGCGGAATGAGGGTAAGTTCCTACACCGACCTCATACTAACAAAGATTGCGCGCGTTAAGGAAATGGAAGACCTGGGCGGAGCCACGCTGGTGAGCGAGGGCGTTGATGCCAACTATATGGATATTGTAAACTACTCTGTGTTCGCACTGATAAAGCTGGCTGAGTGAAAAAAGCTGCCGTAAACCTGTGCCGCCTGCTGCTTGCACTGGTGTTCATACTTTCTGGCTTCGTGAAGGCCGTTGACCCGCTGGGCACACAGTACAAAATCAGCGACTACCTCACGGCGATGGGGCTGAGCGGAGTGGTGCCCGACGTGGCCATGCTCATCATGGCTGTGGCACTGGCAGCGGCAGAGTTCAGCCTGGGCATGTTCATGCTCTTCGCCATACAGCGGAGGCTCACGTCGAGGCTGATGCTCATCATGATGCTCTTCATGACACCGCTGACGCTGTGGCTGGCGCTGACAAACCCCGTGAGCGACTGCGGATGCTTTGGCGACGCAATAGTGCTGACCAACTGGCAGACGCTGTGGAAGAACGTGGTGCTGCTCGCGGCTGCTGCCGTGGTGGCTTGGCGGCCGAAGGAGATGTTCCGCTTCGTGAGCGAGAGCAACCAGTGGATAGTGATAAACTATACGGTGCTCTTCATCCTCGCAGTGGCGTCCTGGAGCCTCTACTACCTGCCGCAGTTCGACTTCCGCCCCTACCACATCGGAGCCAGCATTCGCGATGGAATGGAGATGCCCGAAGGTGCCGAGCTGCCGCAGTTCGAGACGACATTCATACTTGAGAAGGACGGAGTGCAGCGCGAGTTCACGCTTGACGAATACCCTGACAGCACATGGACCTTCATTGACTCAAGGACGGTGCAGACCAGCCAGGGATACCAGCCGCCTATCCACGACTTCTCTATAGAGCAGCTCAACACAGAAGGAGGCGAGAGCCGGGATATTACCGACGAGGTGCTGGCCGACACAAGCTACACCATGCTGCTCGTGGCCTACAGCTTAGAGAAAGCCGACGACTCGCGGTTCGACCTCATAAACGAGCTGTACGAGTACTGCAAAGAGCACGACTACCCCTTCTACTGCCTTACGGCAAGCGGGAGGCAGGCCATAAGCCTCTGGAGCGAGACGACGGGAGCGGAGTACCCCTTCTGCTTCACCGACGGAACAACGCTGAAGACCATCATACGCAGCAATCCCGGACTGGTGCTGCTCAAGGACGGAAGGGTGATAGGCAAATGGAGCCACAACGACCTGCCTGACCTTAGCCCCCAGGAGGCCGCAATGCCGCTGGAACAGACAGAGATTGGGCAGATGCCCGAGGACTCCGTGCCGGGCAAGGTGCTAAGGCTGCTGCTCTGGTTCGTGCTGCCCCTGATGCTGCTCACCATTGCCGACCGCACTTGGGCCTGGACAAAATGGGTAAGGGGAAAGAGAATAACATCATTATCAACCATAAAAAAGAAAAAAACAATGAGAAAGAAAATCGTAGCAGGAAACTGGAAGATGAACATGAACCTGCAGGACGGCATCGCCCTGGCAAAGGAACTCAACGAGACGCTGAAGGCCGACAAGCCCAACTGCGGCGTCGTCATCTGCACACCGTTCATTCATCTGGCAAGCATTTCACAGTTCCTGGATCAGGACATCATCGGACTCGGAGCTGAGAACTGCGCCGACAAGGAGAAGGGAGCTTTCACCGGAGAGGTGAGCGCAGAGATGGTGAAGAGCACCGGTGCACAGTATGTCATACTGGGCCACTCGGAGCGCCGCGAGTACTATAAGGAGACTCCCGAGATTCTGAAGGAGAAGGTGCTCCTGGCTCAGAAGAACGACCTCAAGGTTATCTTCTGCATTGGCGAGAGCCTGGAAGAGCGCGAGGCCGGCAAGCAGAACGAGGTGGTGAAGGCAGAGCTGGAAGGCTCGGTGTTCAACCTCAGCGAGGAGGACTTCCGCAAGATTGTCATTGCCTACGAGCCTATCTGGGCCATCGGAACCGGCAAGACCGCCACTGCCGAGCAGGCTGAGGAAATCCACGCCTACATCCGTTCAATCATTGCCGAGAAGTACGGACAGGCCGTGGCCGACGACACCACCATCCTCTATGGCGGCTCGTGCAAGGCCAGCAACGCTCCTGAGCTCTTTGCCAAGCCCGACATTGACGGCGGACTCATCGGAGGCGCATCGCTGAAGGCTGCCGACTTCAAGGGCATCATTGATGCGTGGAAGAAGTAATTCAACTACTGAAGAAGAACAAATGAACACACGAATAAGTGATAAGTGAAATATGAAAACCATTAGCATACATAAAACCGGAGTGAGGGCGATATGGATAGTGAAGGTGCTGTTGGCTCTTATCACTTATCACTTGTCACTTGTCACTTCCTCAGCCCAGACGTTTACCGACCGCCTGCAGACTACAGTCAACGGGCAGGGCAGGGTGGTGCTGCATCAGGATGCTGCCATCGATGCCTTGGTGAACGGCCCCGCCCAGCCGCAGCGCAATGCTAACAGCCATCAGCAGCAGAGCCAGCAGCGCACTGCCCGCGACCGCCAGGCCAACGACAATGCCGGTACTAACCAGCAGGCCAGCAGCCAGGGCAACTCGCAGAGGCAGCAAGCGCAGCAGCAGAACACGCAGCAGACGGCTGCTGACAGCGTGAGCCGTGCCGGTTCCGGCAGGACAAGGCAGGTGGTGGGCTACCGCATTCAGGCCTTTGCCGGAGGCAACACTGGAGCCGACAGGCAGAGGGCCGAGCGAGTGGGCAGCGCACTGAGAAGCCTGTTTCCGGGGCAGAGGGTCTATGTGCACTTCTATACTCCGAGGTGGATATGCAGAATGGGCAACTACCGCACTTACGAGGAAGCAAGGGAAATGCTCGACCAGGTGGTGAGGGCCGGCTATGAGTCGGCTACCATCGTCAGGGGCCGCATCACCGTGTCTGAATAAGGGCTAAAAGAACAAGAAGGAAAAGGCTAAGATGAATCCGGAAACAGAATTCAGGGAAGGACTTGACCAGCTGGCAGAGCACTACAGCCAGATACTAACCCTGCTTGGCGAGGACAAAGACCGCGAAGGTCTGCAGAAGACTCCCATGAGGGTGGCCAAGGCCATGCAGGTGCTGACGCGCGGATACCAGATGGATGCCCAGAAGGTGCTCACCGATGCCCTCTTCAAGGAGGACTACAACCACATGGTCATTGTCAAGGACATTGACTTCTTCTCGCTCTGCGAGCACCACATGCTGTCCTTCTACGGAAAGGTGCACGTGGCTTACATACCCAACGGCTACATCACGGGGCTGAGCAAGATTGCCCGCGTAGTGGACATCTACAGCCACCGCCTGCAGGTGCAGGAGCGCATGACTATGCAGATTCGCCAGTGCATAGAGGAGACACTGCATCCGCTGGGTGTCATGGTGGTTGTTGAGGCTAAGCACATGTGCATGCAGATGCGTGGCGTGGAGAAGCAGAACAGCATTACAACCACCAGCGAGTTCAGCGGTGCCTTCAACCAGGCCAAGACGCGCCAGGAGTTCATGAACTTAATTTCTCACTAATAGCAAACAAAACACACAATGAATCAGGCAGACCGCGGTTCTTACCGCAACAAGAAGAATCTTTCACAGTTCCTGCTGCACAGTTGCTTGGGACAGCTCATCCTGACACTCTCAATACTGCTCGTGCTGTTCATCATCGCTTGTCTGACCAATCCGTCGACAACAAAGATGAAGGCAGAGATGTGGGACAACATCAGGCAGAGCATAGAGTCGGAGGACCCGCTCGACCAGGACGGCATCGATGTCTTCGTGAACAACTTCGGCTACACCTTCACATCGGCAGACTCTGTGGTCAACGAGGAGCTGCGCAAGGAGTTCCTTGACAACAACGACACGCTGTTCTTCGACCACTTCTTCTTCTCCACGATGTATGTCAACAACCACTACGGCATGGAGCCAGAGCGCTGCGGCGTGGGCATCTTCGGTATGGTGATACCTACAGCCAACTTCAAGCGCTTCCTGCCCCAGGACATTCCTCACAGCGAGCCGGGCGAACAGCTCCTGCCTGCTGGCGGTGAAGGCGAAGAGTACTACGGCGAGACTCCCGTTGACATCTTCCGCTACGAGGGAGAGTAGTCTCCTTGTTTATAGTTTATAATTAATAGTGTAGAGTTTGCTACCGCCATAAGACAAGTGCGGTAGCAAACTCTACACTTTACACTATACACTCTACACTATAAATTAGTCACTAACGAATGAACAGCAGTTCGCGGTATTTTGGCAGAGTCCAGAGTCCGTCCTCCACAATCATTTCCAGTTTGTCGGCCTCATGGCGAATGGCCTCCATGTGGGGGCATACGGTGTCGTGGTAGGCTATGGCGCGCTGATGTATGTCGGCGATGCGGTTGGCCACGCGGCGGGCATCGGTAAGCTCCTCCACGAGGCGCTCTATGGTCTCCGTGCGCTCGGCTATCTCCTCAATGAGCTTCATGTTGCGCGATGAGAGGCGCTCGGCCTTGTCGGCGGTGAACACGTCCTTCATGCCCTGCACGTTCTTTATCAGCTGGCTCTGGTAGTGGGTGGACACGGGGATGATGTGGTTCATGGCAAGGTCGCCAAGCACGCGGGCCTCTATCTGAACAGTCTTCACATACATCTCCCACTTCACCTCGTTGCGGGCCTCAAGCTCCTTGCGGGTCATTACCTTTGTCGACTCGAACATCTGTATGCTGCTGTCGTCAAGGTAGTGCTCGAAGATTACGGGGCACGACTTCTCTACGTCCAAGCCGCGGCGGGCGGCCTCCTTCACCCACTCCTCCGAGTAGCCGTTGCCGTCGAATCGGACGGGGCGGCAGGTCTTGATGTCTTCCTTCAGCGTCTGGAGTATGGCGGCTATCTTGTTCTCGCCGTTGCTTATGCGCTCGTCCACACGCTCCTTGAACGATGTCAGGGCTTCAGCCATAGCGGCGTTTAGGGCTATCATGGCCGAGGCGCAGTTCACGCTGCTGCCCGGCGCACGGAACTCAAAGCGGTTGCCGGTGAAGGCGAAGGGCGAGGTGCGGTTGCGGTCGGTGTTGTCAACGATAATGTCGGGAATCTGGGGTATGTCAATCTCCATGCCCTTCTTGCCCTTGAGGGTGAAAAGTTCGTTGGTGTCGCTGGCCTCAATGTGGTTGAGCAGCTCGGTGAGCTGTGTGCCGAGGAACGACGATATGATGGCCGGCGGTGCCTCGTTGCCGCCAAGGCGGTGGGCATTCGTGGCGCTCATTATGCTGGCCTTCAGCAGACCGTTGTGGCGGTAGACAGCCATCAGCGTCTCAACTATGAATGTCACGAAGCGCAGGTTCTCCTCAGGTGTCTTTCCCGGTGCGTGAAGCAGTGTGGTTGAGCTGTGCGAGCTGTGTTCTGCCGTGAGGCTCCAGTTGTTGTGCTTGCCGCTGCCGTTGATGCCGTCGAAAGGCTTCTCGTGGAGCAGCACGCGGAAGCCGTGCTTGCGGGCCACGCGCTTCATAAGGCTCATCAGCAGCATGTTGTGGTCGATGGCAAGGTTGCACTCCTCGTATATCGGGGC
>JAFTAR010000042.1 GCA_017455495.1 Prevotella sp. | reverse complement strand
TGGAGGAGGAACTCATCATCCGCCCCACCAGTGAGACCATTATCTGGAACACCTATAAGAACTGGATTCACTCCTGGCGCGACCTGCCACTGAAGTGCAACCAGTGGTGTAACGTGATGCGCTGGGAGATGCGCACCCGCCCCTTCCTGCGTACCAGCGAGTTCCTGTGGCAGGAGGGCCACACCGCCTTTGCCACACGTGAAGAGGCTGAAGCCGACGCACAGAAGATGGTGAAGGTGTATGCCAAGTTCGTTGAGGAATTTATGGCAGTGCCGGTGCTGCAGGGCGTGAAGAGTGAGACAGAACGCTTCGCCGGAGCATTGGACACCTATACCATTGAGGCCATGATGCAGGATGGCAAGGCATTGCAGAGCGGCACCAGCCACTTCCTTGGCCAGAACTTCGCCAAGGCCTTTGATGTCACCTATCTTAATAAGGAGAACAAGCCCGAATACGTATGGGCTGCCTCATGGGGCGTGTCAACCCGACTCATCGGTGCCCTCATCATGACCCACTCAGATGACAACGGCTTAGTGTTGCCTCCAAAGCTGGCTCCTATCCAGGTAGTCATCATACCCATTGCCACCAAACCCGAACAGATGGAGCTGGTGAACAAGGAAGTTGGTCCCATCATTGAGGAACTCCGCTCAAAGGGTATCAGCGTGAAGTTCGACGATGCCGACAACAAACGTCCAGGCTTCAAGTTTGCCGACTACGAGCTGAAGGGTGTTCCCGTGCGTCTTGTCCTCGGAGCACGCGACCTGGAGAACGGCACCATTGAGGTGATGCGCCGCGACACCCTTGAAAAGGAGACTCGCCCGTTGGAAGGTATTGCTCAATATGTGGAGCAGCTCTTGGATGACATCCAGAAGAACATCTTCGAGAAGGCCCGCAAGTATCGCGACGAGCGCGTCTACGAATGCGACAACTACGAGGAGTTCAAGGAGAAGATAAAGGACGGCGGCTTCTTCCTCTGCCACTGGGACGGCACTGCCGAGACCGAGGCACAGATAAAGGAGGAGACTCAGGCTACCATACGCTGCGTGCCTTTCGCCTACGAGCAGACTCCCGGCATTGACATGGTGAGCGGCAAACCCTCAAAGGCCCGTGTCATCATTGCCCGCAGCTATTAGCAGGAGTCTTTGGCACTGACAAAACGCAAATAAACACGGTTTTTAATAATAAAAGCCGTGTTTATTTGTGTGCTTATCTGTGCAAAAACCAGTCGGTTTTATATCTTAAGCTCCTTCATAATCTCGCTCATGCGCTGCAGGGTGCTTATTCGTGTTGGAACCAAAGGCAGGCGCAGCACGTTCTCAATGAACCCCATCTCGTGTAGCATGGCCTTCACACCAGCCGGGTTGCCATCAACAAAGAGCAGCGAGAAGAGGTCGGTGAAGCGATGGTGAATCTTACGGGCAGGCTCGTATTCTCCGCGCATCTGCAGGCGGATCATCTTTGAGAACTCACGCGGCAGTGCATTTCCAATAACCGAGATAACCCCGGCCGCACCGCAGCTAACCATCGGGAACGTCAGCGAGTCATCGCCTGAGAGCACATCGAAGTCGCGAGGCTTGTTCTTTATAATCTCGTCTACCTGCTCCAGGTTGCCGCTGGCCTCCTTTATGGCCACAATGTTCTGGCAGTCGCGCGCCAGCCTAACCGTTGTCTCAGCTTTCAGGTTCACGCCTGTACGGCCCGGCACATTATATAACACAACGGGGAGCTGCGTGGCGGCAGCGATAGTCTTGAAATGCTGATACAGGCCCTCTTGTGATGGCTTGTTATAGTAGGGACATACACTGAGTATGCCGTCTATACCCTTGAAATCGGCTGTGTGCAATTCCTCCACTATTGCGGCGGTGTTGTTGCCTCCGCAACCCATGAGGATGGGCACGCGGGCCTGCACCTTGTCTACTATCAGGTCCTTTATCTTTATCTTCTCCTCAGCAGTCAGAGTAGGTGTCTCGCCCGTGGTGGCAAGTATGCAGAAGAAGTCGGCACCGTTGTCCAACTGGTATTCCACGAGGCGCAGCAATGCATCGTAGTCAACAGAGCCGTCCTGACAGAATGGGGTAACCAAGGCTATGCCCAATCCCCTGAATATATTGTATACCATTATTATATTATAATCAATTTCGCTGCAAAGGTACGAATAAGTGAGCGAAAAGCAAAAGAAAATGCCAATTTTATTTTGCTTTTCGCTCACTTATTATTAACTTTGCAGGATAAAAACCTAAAGACTCATGAAAAAGACATTCATCTTCATCACCCTCATGCTTTTGGCAGTATTCCAGACAGCATTGTCGCAGGACAGACACTACCAAATCTTTGGCGTAGGCTTCTACAACCTTGAGAACCTTTTTGACACCTGCCACGATGCCGGCCACAACGACTACCAGTACCTGCCCGACGGCCAGTACAAGTGGAACGGCCTGAAGTATTCCCACAAACTCCGTAATATGTCGCGCGTGCTGGCCGAGATGGGCACCGACGTGCACCCCATGGGGTGTGCTGTGATAGGTGTCAGCGAGGTGGAGAACGCCCGCTGCCTTACAGACCTGTGCAACCAGGAGCCGCTGAAGGCCCGCAACATGCAGTTCGTGCACATAGAGGGCCCCGACCAGCGTGGCGTAGACTGTGCATTGCTCTACAATCCCGCTATGTTCCAGGTAAGGGAGGCAGAGCTGGTGCCCTACGTCTACACGCTCCCGGAAGACTCGCTTAAAGCTACGCGCGGTTTCCTCACCGTGAGCGGCACTATGGCCGGAGAGCATGTCACCATTATAGTGAACCACCTTCCCTCGCGCTTTGCTACTTCCTTCTACCGTGAGGAGGGTGGCCGTCAGCTGCACGAGCTGAAGGAGCGCCTCATGCGCGAAGACCCGGACGTGAAGCTCATCATTATGGGCGATATGAACGACGACCCGCAGGACAAGTCAATGGCTGAGGCCCTTGGGGCACGCCGCAAGATAAAGAACACCGAGGAGGGCGGACTGTGGAACCCCTGGTGGGACGTGCTCGCCTCCGGCACTGGTACGCTGCAGTATGACGGCGGCTGGAACCTCTTCGACCAGATTATCCTGTCACACTCCCTGCTTGACACTCGCCACATGAAGGACGGCAAGGAGGTGAACCTGAGTCGCATAGACTGCTCTACGCTGCGCTATTTCCGTCATCAGATTTTCCGCCGCGACTACCTGTTCCAGCGCGAAGGCCGCTACAAGGGCAACACCCTGCGCACCCATGCAGGAGGCGTGTGGCTTGACGGCTACAGCGATCACCTGCCCACCATCGTCTATCTGGTAAAAGCAGCTAATTAACATCTGTGCAACAAATCTCAACCCTCAAATCTCAACCCTCAAATCTAAATGACTATCATCGGAATAGCCGGAGGTACAGGGTCCGGCAAGACTACCGTAGTAAAACACATAGCCAACGCGCTGCCGCCCCACTGTGTGGCAGTAGTGCCCCTTGACTCGTATTATAACGACACCACAGGCATGACGCCCGAAGAGCGCAAGGCCATAAACTTCGACCACCCTGACGCCTTCGACTGGAAACTGCTTACCGAGCACATACGCCTGCTGAAGAGTGGCAAGCCCATTGAGCAGCCCACATATTCATATATAGAGAGCAACCGCCAGAAGGAGACTGTGCACGTGGAGCCTAAGCCAGTCATAATCATTGAGGGCATCATGACGCTACACTACAAGCGGCTGCGCGACATGATGGACCTGAAGATATTCGTGGATACCGACAGCGACGTGCGTCTCATTCGCAACATAAGGCGCGACGTGGTGGAGCGCGGACGCACCGTAGACCTGGTGCTCGACCGCTACGAGAAGGTGCTTAAACCCATGCACGAGCAGTTCATTGAGCCTACGAAGAAGTTTGCCGACCTCATCATCCCTTCAGGAGGCGAGAACAAGACCGGCATACACATTCTGAAAACCTACATCGAAGGTATAGTAACAGGAGTGTGAGCAGCACTGTTGCACTGCTCACACTCGCATATTGTTTATACAGACAGCCATCAGGGCACCAGGTCGGTAGCCTTGATGGCTTCTTTTTCTGCAGCTGTGGCGCGGCGCACCTGGGCCTGCGTCTTCTCAAAGCGCTTCTTGATGTTATAGAATATTACAGAGAAGAATACCTCTATCACGGCATATACTATAGCCGTGATTCCCAGTATAGTGGTAGCCAGCGTGGTAGGCGACAACTCGTCGGCAAGCGTCTGTACTGAGGATGAGGGAATTACCTCCTTCACCATTACGAATATGGCGGCAACTATGATTACTGCCGGCAAAGCCCACATCCACACAGCTACAGGCTCCATCTTGCGGGCCGAGAAAAGGTTCATGAACATGTTGAGCGCGCCGAGGATGAGCACAGCACCTACCAGATAGAGCGCCCATACGAGGAACTCGTCGGTGTGGAGCAGGGAGAGCATGCATCCTAACAGCAGGCTGCCCAAACCCACAATGGGGAACATTGGCTGCTTGGCATCGTCCTGAGCGCCCTGCCCGTTGTCGAAAGCCCGGAACTCTGTTTTCTGTCTGCGGCTGTTTATCCAGCCTATCAGCGACACCAGGCCGGCCACGAGGAACATGATGCCCAGGGCTATGGTAAGACCCCTCAGCACGTTGCAGCCATACTTAAGCAGTAACACGCCCACCACCACGGCTGCAATGGCGCGTATGGCGGATATTCTAAGCAGTTTCATACTAAGTTTGTTTTGGTTTGTTAGTTTCTTTTCGTGCAAAGGTACGAATAAGTGAGCGAAAATCAAAAGAAAATATCAATTTTATTTTGCTTTTCCGAACGGAAGTACATTCGGCAAAGCCAAAGGTACAAATAAGTAAGCGAAAACCAAAAGAAAAACTGTTTTTTTTCTTTTCGCCAGGTATTTGTCGGCGTTCAGGGAGATTTGGCAATGTAAGGAAAAAAAAACGTGCCGGTGCGTGTTTTTAAAGAAAAATGTTTACCTTTGTGGCCAAATTACGATACAGAACAAAAACGAGAAGAAAATGGCAGACAACAATAACGACAGCCAAGCTTCCTGGAACCGCGTGCTCTCTGCCGTGCTCGAACTGCCGGGAGTAAAGGTTGACCGCGAGGCCTTCCTAAGAAAGGAGCTTAAACCCTATTGTAGCCTCTCAAAGCTCGACATGATAGAGAGCGTGAGGCCCTACACCATTGTAAACGACCGCGTAATAGACCACGTGGCAAAGGGTTGCATACGCCGCCATACCGCCCTCGCCACTACGGCATCGACCATTGCCGGACTGCCCGGCGGACTGGCAATGGCGGCAACCATACCCGGCGACATCTTGCAGTACTACTATCATGTGGTGGTGCTGTCACAGAAGCTGGCCTACCTGTATGGTTTTCCCGACTTCTGCGACGAGGACGATAACCTGAGCGAGACGGCCTCCGACCTGCTCACTATCTTCATGGGCTCCATGATGGGTGTCAGAGTGGCCGACCAGGGGATAAGCGAGATAGCGCGGGGCATGGCCCAACAGGCCGTGGGCCGTCTGCCGCGTATAGCCATCACAAAGGCTGTGGTCTACCCAGTGGCATCAAGGATAGCCCGCATTGCAGGGGCAAAGCTCACAAAGGAGGGCTTTGCCAAGGGCATAGGAAAGTTCGTGCCAATAGCCGGAGGACTGTTCTCCGGCAGCCTCACCTTCTTCACCTTCAGGGCAGGGGCACACCGGTTGCAGAAGCGCCTTAAGGCCCAGAAAAACCACTTCACCAACGGCGACATCACGGCCCTGGCCTACCAGAACATAAAACGGTCGTTTGCCAAGGCAGAGGTGAACCACAAGCACCCAGAGAACTGCCAGAGGGAGGTGATAAAGGCTATGATCAACATGGCGAACATCAATGGACATGTCTCGCCCGAGAAATATGCCGTCATAGAGAAGAAAGTGGCAAACTCAATGCTTGGCGACGACGAGAAGCTGGAGCTGCTGGCAAACGTGGGCACCGAGGAAAGCCACGAGACGGAGTTCAGCTACAATGTTGACTACGACCTCATTGGCAGCGACTCCGACCTTGCCCTTGAGGCTATCTGCGCTATGGGAAGCGTGGCAAAGGCAGGCGATAAGCCGCTTTCCATGGCCGAGAAGATGTACCTCACCATGACGGCAAAGACCATCGGCATTGACAGTCAGAAGCTTGACTCACTATTGGACAAAATAACTTCAAAATAAAATCACATGGCAACAGTAAAACCATTCCGTGGCATCAGGCCACCAAAGGCTCTTGTCGAAAAGGTGGAGAGCCGACCATACGACGTGCTTGACAGCGAGGAGGCACGCCGCGAGGCAGAGGGCAACGAGTACAGCCTCTACCACATCATCAAGCCCGAGATAGACTTCCCCCAAGGCACGTCGGAGTACGACCCCAGGGTATACGAGCAGGCTGCCGCCAACTTTGAGGGCTTCCAGCAGAAGGGCTGGCTGGTGCAGGACCAGGAGGAGCACTACTATATTTATGCTCAGACCATGAACGGGCGCACCCAGTACGGCATCGTTGTTGGAGCATGGGTCAACGACTATATGGAGGGCAGGATAAAGAAGCACGAGCTGACCCGCCGCGACAAGGAGGAGGACCGCATGAAGCACGTCCGCGTTTGCAATGCCAACATGGAACCCGTGTTCTTTGCCTATCCTGACAACGACACGCTCAACACGCTGCTCATGCGCTATGCCGCCACCGAGCCGGAGTACGACTTCATAGCCCCGATTGACGGATTTCACCATCAGTTCTGGGTGGTGAGCAGTCCTGAGGACATAGACACCATTACCCGCGAATTTGCCAAGATGCCCTCTCTCTACATTGCCGACGGCCACCATCGCTCGGCCGCCGCTGCACTTGTTGGAGCCGAGAAACAGAGGCAGAACCCCAACCACACAGGCAACGAGGAGTACAACTATTTCATGGCTGTTTGCTTCCAGGCCTCTCAGCTCACCATTCTTGACTACAACCGCGTGCTGAAAGACCTTAACGGACTCTCCTCGGAGCAGTTCCTTGAAGCCCTGGGCAAGAACTTCGATGTGGCCGACATGGGCACCGACATCTACAAGCCCCGTCAGATGCACGAGTTCTCACTCTACCTTGACCAGCACTGGTACCGCCTCACGGCAAAGGAGGGCACCTTCGATGCTTCCGACCCCATAGGCGTGCTTGACGTAGACATATCCTCACGGCTCATTCTGAACGACATTCTCAACATTGGCGACCTGCGCTCATCCAAGCGCATTGACTTCGTGGGAGGCCTCAGGGGACTGGAGGAGCTGAAACGCCGCGTGGACAGCGGAGAGATGCGCACGGCGCTGGCCCTCTATCCCGTCAGCATGAAGCAGATTATAGCCATTGCCGACTCTGGAAACATTATGCCGCCGAAGGCTACCTGGTTCGAGCCTAAACTGCGCTCCGGGCTCGTGGTGCACAAGTTAAGTTAATAGGGGGTAGTGAATAGTGAAGAATTTGCTTCCGCATTCATTGAGTGACTGATGACTGACGAGTTCCTGACCATCGCCGCTACAGCTGAGGGCTACTACACGGAGAAGCGCTCCAAGTTCCTGGCATTTGCACACCACGTGGAGACGGCCGACGAGGTGAAATCCATTGTCGACGAGTACCGCCGCAAATACTACGACGCACGCCACGTGTGCTACGCCTATATGCTGGGACCTGAGCGCACCCAGTTTCGTGCCAACGACGACGGCGAGCCTTCAAGCACGGCGGGAAAGCCGATACTGGGGCAGATAAACTCGGCAGGGCTAACCGACGTGCTCATCGTCGTGGTGCGCTACTATGGAGGCGTGAACCTCGGCACTGGCGGACTCACCGTGGCCTACAAAACGGCAGCTGCCGATGCCTTGGAGAATGCCGCCGTAGAGAAAAGGCAGGTCGAGGAGCTGGTGGTACACTCTTTCCCTTATGTCATGATGAACTCCGTGATGCGGGTGGTGAAGGAAATGCAGCCAAGAATAGTAAGCCAGACATTCGAGAACACCTGTCAGATTACCCTCGCCATTCGCCGCTCTGAGGCCGGCCGGCTGCGCAAGCGCCTTGCCGACCTCCGTTAGTGTGCCATATCATTGAAACAAGGGCTTTCAGAAAAATTTGAGGCAAAAACTTGCCATTAGTATTTGTTTTTTGTACCTTTGCACGATTATTACACAAGGACTATATAAAACAGATGACAGAAACTAAGCTGAACACCTCACAGCCAGTGACAGGCAGTGAGGCATTGATGTTGGCACTAAAGGCCGAGGGTGTAAGCACCATCTTCGGCTATCCCGGCGGTAGCATAATGCCCGTCTACGATGCTCTTTACGACTATACCCGCGGCCCGAAGAAAGCCTTCGACCACATTCTGGTGCGCCACGAGCAGGCCGCCACGCATGCAGCCGAGGGATATGCCCGTGTGAGCGGAAGGGTAGGGGTGGCACTCGTCACCAGCGGCCCCGGAGCTACAAACACCCTGACGGGCGTGGCCGATGCCATGCTTGACTCCACTCCCATTGTGGTCATTGCAGGACAGGTGCCTATAGGTGCGCTGGGAACTGACGCATTCCAGGAGGTTGACCTCGTGGGTGTGGCGCAGCCAATATCGAAATGGAGCTACCAGATACGCCATGCCGAGGACATTGCATGGGCGGTGAGCAGGGCCTTCTACATAGCACGCTCAGGCCGCCCAGGCCCCGTGGTGCTCGACTTCCCCAAGAATGCTCAGACAGAAAAGGTGGAATACAAACAGCAGAAGGTGGACTTCATCCGCTCTTATGTTGACACCCCGCCACTTGACCTTGAAGCCGTGAGCAAGGCAGCAGAGATAATAAACAGCGCCAAGAAGCCCCTGGCACTCGTAGGTCAGGGCGTGGAGCTGGGAAATGCCCAGGAGGAGCTGAAGGCTTTCCTTGAGAAAGCCGACATACCTGCCGGCCGCACCATGCTGGGGCTGAGCGCCCTGCCATCCAACCACCCGCTGAACGTGGGAATGCTGGGCATGCACGGCAACTACGCCGTGAACCTGAAGGAGCAGGAGTGCGACGTGCTGATAGCCATCGGCATGCGCTTCAGCGACCGTGTGACGGGCAACCTCGCCACCTATGCCAAGCAGGCAAAGGTGATACACTTAGACATTGACAAGAGCGAGATAGACAAGAACGTGAAGACCGACGTGGCCGTAGTGGCCGACTGCAAAGAGTCGCTGCCCGCCATAACGGCCCTGCTTCACGCTGCTGACCACAAAGAATGGCGCAGCTCTTTCCTGCCTCTTGATGCCAAGGAGCGCGAGAAAGTAATTGAGCCAGCCATACACCCAAAGGAGGGACCGCTGCTTATGGGAGAAGTGGTGAACGCTGTGGCCGAACTGGCCCCCGACGACACCGTTCTCGTGACCGATGTTGGTCAGAATCAGCTCTTTGCAACCCGTTACTTCAAGTATCACCACAAGCGCAGCATCTGTACCAGCGGAGGCCTCGGCACCATGGGCTACGGCATGCCGGCAGCCGTGGGAGCCGCCTTCGGAGCACCCGAGCGAATCGTGGTATGCTTCATGGGCGACGGAGGATTCCAGATGAACCTGCAGGAGCTGGGCACCATCATGGAGCAGCAGACTCCCGTGAAGCTCATACTGCTGAACAACAACTACCTTGGCAACGTGAGGCAGTGGCAGGACATGTTCTGGAACAGGCGCAAGTCGTTTACAAAGATGCTCAACCCCTGCTACGAGCTTATTGCCCAGGGCTACGGCATTGCCTACGAGGCTGTGACAGAGCGCGGCAGGCTGGCCGATGCCATAAGGAAAATGCTCGCCACAAAAGGCCCATACATACTGGAGTGCGCCATTAGGGAGGACGACGACGTGCTGCCTATGACACCGCCAGGAATGAATGTTAACGACATGATGCTAAGCATTAATGTATAAGAAAGAAACATGGAAGAGAAAAGACTATACACCCTGCTCGTCTACTCTGAGAACATAGCCGGCATACTGAACCAGATAACAGCTGTGTTCACTCGCCGCCAGGTGAACATTGAGAGCCTCAACGTGAGTGCATCGAGCATTCCCGGAGTGCACAAGTACACCATTACGGCCTGGAGCGACGAGGACCAGATAATAAAGATTACCAAGCAGATAGAGAAGAAGATAGACGTGGTGAAGGCCAACTATTTCACCGACGACCAGCTCTTCATCCGCGAGACGGGACTCTATAAGCTCTCTACCGATGCCGTGCTGAAAAACCCGGAGATAAGCCGCACCGTGAGAAGGCACGATGCCAGCATAACCGAGGTGAACCCCACCTACGTCATAGTGATGAAAAACGGCAAGACCGACGAAATCATCTCTCTCTACCGTGACCTGGATGCCTTCAACTGCGTGCTGCAGTACACCCGTTCCGGCCGCATCGCCGTTACCCGCGGCAAGCAGGAGCAGGTGAGCGAATTCCTGGAACAGCGGGAAAAGGGAAAATGAAAAGTGAATATTTTGCTACCGATCAGGCAGCAAATCGAAAATCGAACAACCGTAAATCGTAAATAACAAGATGATAACACTTACAAATCTGGCAATACAGTTTGGAAAGAAGACACTCTACAAGGATGTCAACCTGAAGTTTACCGGCGACAACATCTATGGCATCATCGGTGCCAACGGCGCAGGCAAGTCTACCCTGCTGCGTGCCATTAGCGGCGAACTGGAGCCAAACAAGGGCACAGTGGAGCTGGGCCCTGGCGAGCGCCTCAGCGTGCTGGAGCAGGACCACTT
>JAFTAR010000041.1 GCA_017455495.1 Prevotella sp. | reverse complement strand
AGCTGCACGTCGTAATGCACCATTTCCCACTTCAGGTCGTTGCCGCCTGCCGTCCAGTGGTTGTGGTATATTGCCTTGTCGCCGTCGATGGTGATAAAGTCTTTCTTGGGGTCGCCGGCCAGCTCGCGGTCGAAGTCGGTGGCAGTTACCACGGTCTCCTCGTTCTCGGCAAAGCGCTTGGCGGTCTCCTTCACTATGGCATACACCTCGGGCATCACCTCGTCGAGTGCTTTCTCGTACACTTCGAGGGCTTCCTTCTCCAGCTTGTCCACCTTTGCAAAGATGTCGGCACGCTCGTCAAGAGGTGTGTCCTCTATTGAGGCCTTAAGTTTCTCTATCTCGGCCTTCTGCTCTTTGGCGGCAGCCTGTACCTGAGTGCGGATCTCTGCGGTGCGTGCCCTCAGTGCGTCGTTGCTTAGCTGTTCTATCTTCGGTGTCTGCGCCTTCACCTTCTCCACGAAGGGCTGTATCAGCTTCATGTCGCGCGATGCCTTGTCGCCGAAAAGCGACCTGAGAAATTTACTGAAGTTCATCTTTATATTTCGTTATTTCGTTATTTCGATATTTCGGAATTCAATTTGTTGTTTTTGCGGGTGCAAAGTTACGCATTTTTTACTTAAAAAAGCAAGAAAAGTCAAAATAATGGCTCGGCAGAACATGCATTTGGTGCCCTGATGCGTATTGTCCGTGCAATAGTGGGCGAAATACGGTCGGTAGAGACGGGGGTGAGCACCCTCTGTGGCGTTATTCCCGTGCCGTAGAAAATTACTGGAAACTGTGTGAACGAAGCCACCGGCATGTAGCTTTGGTGGGTGTCCTCGTTCAGTATCTGCCAGCCTGGGGCGGCCTCTATTATCAGGTCGCCGCAGCGCTGCGGGTTGAAGGCGTTGCGAACGCGCTCCGTCAGCGGACTGTGGTTTGCCAGCAGCTGTGTGGAAGTGTACACATTGCGCACGCCGCTCATCATGGCCACCATCTCCTGGGCCCTGCTGGTGGCATCACCTATGCTGATGTGCTTGGTCTCCAGCAGGCGGTGGTTCAGGAATATCTGGTTGCGGAAGGTTGTCTCTACATAGCTGCCCTGCCCCCAGATGGCCCCAAGGTACATGTTTAGCAGGTTTGCCGTGCGGGTCATGTAGAAGGTGCCGGTGGGAATGCGGAATGCAGTGTAGTCCACGGCCTCCACGTCGTCATAGCCGGTGCTGGTAAGCACGAAGAGCACGTTGTCGGCCCCGATGTTTCGCTCGGCATAGTCCATGAGGCGGCTCAGCTCGGTGTCAAGGCGCAGGTAGGTGTCCTGCATCTCCATCTGACAGTCTGTCACCCTTTGGTGGCCGTATGTGCCGGCATAGTATGTCAGGCAGAGCAGGTCGGTAACCCTGTCGCCGCCCATGCCGGTGCTTCCCATGCACTGCAGGGCAATCTCGGTGACGTCGCTGTTCACGAGAGCGCTCTCCTTATAGCTCATGAAGCGGCGGTCGCCGGTGAACTTATGGCGGAAGGGACGGTCGTTGGGAGTCTGCAGGTAGTAATTGTACGTGCCCGAGAACTCGTGCAGCGGCTCCCACACCGCGCTGGTAATTTTTCGTCTTGGCGACTTCGTGTCGTTGTATATCCTAAGCCATTCGGGCACGCTTGTAGCATAGTAGGTTGAAGAGCACCAGTCGCCAAAGGCATCGTCAATCCAGAGGGCGGCATCGGCGGCATGGCCTGCCGTCAGCACGGCGGCATCGCGGAAGGGTGCTATGGAGTAGACCAGGGCCTTGCCCCCCGTGGCCACCTTCAGCTCGTCGCCCATTGTTGATGTGGCAAGGCCTGTGGGCGAGGCGAAGTCGCTGGTGAGCAGCCCGGGATACTGGCGGTCTTCCACGCAGTCGGCTGGGCGCAGCGTCTCGCGGTTGAGCCACTGGCTGCCCACTATGCTGTGGTAGAACGGCGTGGTGCCGGTTGATATGGAAGCCGTAGCCGAGGCACGGTCTACGGGTGTGAAGGGATAGTAGGCATTGACAAACACCATGCCCTGCTCCATCAGCTTCTTGAAGCCGTTGGCAGAATAAATAGGCGAGAAGGCCTCAAGGTAGTCGGAGCGAAGCTGGTCTATGGTGATGCTCACTACGAGCCGCGGCGTGCCGCTGCCGTTGGCGGCAGACTGTGCCAGGGCGTCGGGTGTCAGGCCGAGCAGGGCCAGAAGGGTGATGTACAGATGTCTATTTGTCATTTCTGTGAGTCCAGCATCTTAACAGCAAACATAGTGCCACAATTTCCATTCCCTCGGCATAGTCCTGCCAAAATGACCCAATTAGGAACAATATTGTCAGCACAGCGCTTATTCTGAACCATATAGTTTTGCGGCGCTTCACCACCTGCGGCAGGAACACCAGCGACAGCGGGCACAGCAGCAGCACCTGCAGGTTGGTGCTCGTGGTGGGGTGGGCCGAGAAGAACATCAACAGCAGTATGCAGCCAGTAAGGCCCGAGGCCAGTATGAGCAGTGCGTCCCACCACCACAGAATCTTCTTGCTCCGCTGTTCGTATACGAACAGGAGCAGCGACACCCATAATAATAATAATGTACACGCGAGGGGCGACAGCGGAAATTCCTTTTTCAGCACCTGACTGCCCTGAGGCACCAGCGTCACTGTTTTCAGCACCAGCGGGCGCTCCGTGCCGTTGCGGTTCACGGTGGCATGGGCAAAGTCCCAGCTAAGGTTCTGTGGCAGGAACTGGCGGTCGCGCTGAGTGGTGGCCAGGTCGGCTCTGAGGCCCAGCAGCAAGTCGTTGCCGAATCGTGCCCATGGGTGGCCCTCCGTCTGCTGGTGCACTATCTGGCGCAGCGTAGGCTCGTAGTCGGGCCTCTGCCCGTAGGTTATGGTGCCGTCCAGGCAGCGCTCAATAATGTCGCGGGGTCGGGTGGAGCAGTTGTCGTAGAATATGTTGTAGCGATAGTCGGGCTGCCTCAGGTTGGCCTCCAAGGCCTGTTGCAGCCTCAGCTTCTCGTGGCGGGTAAGGTCAAGCACCTGTTCCTCCACGCTGCTGCCCCAGTGGTGATAGTAGCCCAGGAAGTCCAAATAGGACGAGGTGCACTCCAGCGTGTAGTCGGTCTGGCCCATCATGAAGTGCCACACGAAGAGCTTAGCCCTCTGGTCGAACACCCCATAGTTGAACACCCAGTGCTGGCGGGTGCGCTTGTTGTAGTAGTGGAGGGCAGAGTGGCCGTAGAGGCTGTACACCTCGTTGTGCGGCGAGCAGGTTAGCAGGCCTATCTCTATGCTGTCCATGCGTGCCAGCGGGTCAACCTGGGCATTGGCACCAAGGCTGCACAGCCAGCAGAGGGCGGCAACCAGAAGCGGGAAAAAGTAGGCTTTAAAGCGTTTCACGCTGCAAAATTACTCCTAATTTTCCACTTTCCGCATAATTGCCGCCTATTTTTAAATATATTCAACCTTTCTCAGCGCGGCTCAACAGGGAATTTAACTTATATTTGGTTTGTTTGTGGCAGTTCAATGATAAAAAGTTACTAAATTTGCAGTTTGAAACTTATCTACGCAATAGAAATATGAAAAAGACAGCCTTGATTATCACTCTCATCATGACAGTTTCCTCTGTGTGCAGCGTCATGGCTTCGCAGCGCTCTCCGCGTCGTCCTCAGCCCCGGCAGCTCAGCACCATAGAGATTATCACCAAGGTCAACGACCACTGGCAGCAGACCCACTCTCCACTTACCCGTGCCTTCTGGGACGAGGCCGCCTACCACACCGGCAACCTTGAGGCCTGCCGCCTTCTGGGCACGGCCCGCTGGCAGGACTATAGCGAACGGTGGGCCCGCCACAACATGTGGATGGGGGCGAGGGAGCAAGACCCCTCGAAGTGGAAATACCGCCGTTATGGCGAGGACCAGGACTATGTGCTCTTCGGCGACTGGCAGATATGCTTCCAGACCTACCTTGACCTAAACGAGCTGGCTCCCGCCCCGTTCAAGACGGCACGCGCCATAGAGGTCATGGACTACGAGGTGCGCCAGCCGCAGAGCGACTTCTGGTGGTGGGCCGATGCCCTCTACATGGTGATGCCCGTCATGACAAGGCTCTACAAGGCTACGGGCGAGGTGAAGTATCTGGACAAGCTCTATGACAATTTCCTCTGGGCCGACTCGCTGATGTACGACTCCGTGGAGCATCTCTACTACCGCGATGCAAAATATATCTTTCCCCGTGCCAAGACTCAGAGCGGCGGCAAGGACTTCTGGGCCCGCGGCGACGGCTGGGTGCTGGCAGGCCTGGCCCGTGTGCTGGCCGACATGCCGGCCGACTATGCCCACCGCAACTTCTTCGAGCAGCGCTTCCTTGAACTGGCCCGTGCCGTAGCCGCCTGCCAGCAGCCGGAAGGGTGGTGGACTCGCTCCATGCTCGACAAGGACCATGCCGAGGGTCCTGAGACCAGCGGCACGGCCTTCTTCACCTACGGCTTGCTGTGGGGCATCAACCACGGCCTGCTCAGCCGCTCCGAGTACGAGCCTGTAGCAGAGCGCGCCTGGCAGTACCTCACCACCATGGCCCTCCAGGACGATGGCTCAGTGGGCTATGTTCAGCCCATAGGCGAGCGGGCCATACCAGGCCAGCAGCTCAGCGCACAGAATGTGGCAAACTTCGGCGTGGGTGCATTCCTGCTTGCTGCCTGCGAGCACCTCAGGTTCGAGGACGGCTCGGTCAGCGGTCAGGGTGCTTCGCCTGCCCCGGCCACTGGTAGGCTCTCTGTAACGGTGAAGAATGAGAGCACGGAGTATCGCCAGCAGGTTGTTGAGCTGAATGCCGCCGAGGTCTATGCCCGTCTTGGCGTGCAGGGCGGACGGCAGTTCATAGTCCGGGATGCCGCAGGGCTGGAAGTGCCCAGCCAGATTTCCTACGACGGAAAGCTTCTGATAGAGGCCGGTGTGGCCCCTGGCTCCCGGCTTACTCTTACTATTGAGAAGGGCACGCCACAGGTCTATCAGGCCGTCTGCAGCGGAAGGATGTACCCGGAGCGAAAGGACGACTATGCTTGGGAGAACGACCGCGGAGCCTACAGGGTCTATGGCCCGGCCCTTGACCGCACTGGCGAACGCAGCTTCGGCATAGACGTATGGACAAAGAACACGCCCGAGCTGGTTGTGGAACAGCGCTACTGGACTGAGGACGTGATACTGATGCCCATAGTGGAGCAGATGAGGCGCGCAAACCGCCATCAGGGCGACTCCCTCTACCGCACCATATCCTACCACTTCGACCACGGGCGCGGACTTGACCTTTACAAAGTGGGAGCCACGCTGGGCTGCGGCGCTCCGGCACTTGTCACACCTCAGGGCGAGCTTCTCTGGCCTGGATGCTTTGAAAGCTGCGAAGTGCTTGACAACGGTCCGCTCCGCACCACCGTGCAGCTGGACTACGCGAAGCGGGCCTTCATGGGCGACAGCATCGCGGAGCACCGCATCATAAGTCTGGACAAGGGGCAGAACTTCAACCGCGTTACCATCTGGTACACAGGCATGAACGGCACCGCACAGCTGGCTACTGGTGTTGCCATACACAGCGAGGCCCCCGACAGCTATGTGCTTGGCAGCGACTATGTGGCCTATGCCGATCCTACCGATAATCTTCGCGTAAACAACAGCCAGCTCTTTGTTGCCACGCTATATCCTCAGGCAGAGACCGTCGCTACCTGCATACTTCCTCTGGCTCCCCCTGCCAACGGCTGCATTGGCCATGCCTTGGGTATTACCTCCGGCTACCGCGGCGAACCCTTCACCTACTATGCCGGTTCTGCCTGGTCGAAGTACGACGTGCGCACCATGGCTGAATGGATTCAGCGCGTGGAGTGGTCGTTGCGCCAGCTTCGCCAGCCCTTGGAAGTTGCCCCGAATTAAATATACAACAAATCTTTCAAATACACAAGAAAACGCACAATTAAATGTACGATTATTTGAATAAATGAATAATTGTTTGCGTTTACTGCATTCATTATTTTTTGTTTATATTAGTTAAATTTTGTTTTGTTCAGTCTCTATTATAATATATAATGTGTAACTTTGCACCCGACTTCTGATTTCCCGAGGAGGCAAAAGCCTGCTTTTCCCTCCAATAGGAGTTGGAGTAGTGCCGCCAGCGGCGGCACCTCACGCCAGACTTGCCCTCAAGGGCAGTGAAGGTGTGGGACCAACATTTTGGAACAGCGTCTTACAACGCTTTGTTTTTGGTTGCTTTGAACCTGAGAAATTCAAAACTCCTAATCAAAGGCATTGCAGAGTAGACGTTTGTGGCGTGGTGTTATAATGCCCCGTCGGTGTGCGGTGAGGCACCTGTTGCCTCCGCACACTTTTGGGGTGTACTATATACCAACGGCGTGAGCGTCATTATTCTGTCTGTTTATTAGGAAGGTTTTCTCAGGACCTAAAGCGACGGACAGGCAGAGTGAGGGTTCACGCTCTTTTTGTATCCATGGGTCAACTCCGACCCGGTTTCCATTAGAGCTTCGCTGTTTCTATACATTGCCATTCTTATCGTCTGGTACAGACCTGAAGGTGAGCATGTTAGTTAACGACAAAGCTGTTAAGCCTACCCTTGTCACGGATGAGGGCACTCGTTCCTTTGTTTCATTAAGTCAGTATCTCCAAGCACCCATATTGCCAGACGACGACCCTTTCCAAATGCACGAATGGTTCCCTCTCTTCGTGTCATACCAGCGTGAACTAAAGGTAAAGTCAGAGCTTGATGACAATGGTTTTGAGACGTTCATCCCCATGGAAGCCAAAGTCTGCAGAAAGGATGGCAAAATCGTCCGTTGTGTTGAGCCGGCCATCCACAACCTCATCTTCATCAAGTCCTACTATGAGCGAATCAGGTGGATGAAAATGTACAACAAAGTCTGTACTTCGATGCAATTCACCTCGAAAGGTTCACAGACACCGCAGGACACCATTATCCCCTTGGTCCAGATGACACGGTTCATTGAGGCTTCTCGGAAGGCAGAGGATAATGAGCACGCTCTCTACCTGAGTCCAACAGAAATAGAGCAGTTTAAAGGAAGGGAAGTGAAATTCGTCAAAGGTATTTTTGAGGGAATAGAAGGCTACATTCAGCGAATCAACAAGAACAAGATGGTTGTGGTCACCCTTAAAGACCTCATATCCATTGCCCTTCCCGTCTCTCGGAAAGACGAACTGGCATTTATAAAGTAGAGCAAACATTTGGCGGTTTCACGAAAAAAGTGTAATTTTGCAGTCTGAAAACAATATATACAATATGGCATACTACATCAAATCTATTCCAACCTTGACTGGCGAGGTGGCCCAACGTTTCAACGAAAGGGCTGCTGAGGTTGAAGCTAACCGTGGCTCAATTGATTTTTCGGAGCAAGTAGAGACGATGCGTAAGATACTGGCCGAAGCAAAACTTGGATACTGATGGCATCGTATCTTCAGCAGAACTTCGTATTATGGCTGTTTTCGATGGTTTCGAAGGTCTGCATCTTGGCCGTGATGTTCTTGATATGGTAAAGGCGTGGTTTCTTGATCCACTTAACAAGACAGGGTGTAGATACATCGTTGTGGATGCTGTAAATAAGGAAAAAGTCTTGAAATTCTATCAAGAAAATGGATTCGATTTCATTTTCTCTTCCGATGAAGAAGAAATACAATATATGTCAAAGGCAGAGAATATCAGTGACGGAGAAATCTTTCGCGAAACGCGCCTCATGGTATTCGATCTGATGCGCCTGCGCTCCAAACAATAATCCTTTTTGGGGCTAACAAGTAATTTCTTTTTAGACTCTTCTGGTCACTCCTTCGGGAAGTGACCCTCTACAGGTTTCCCGTTCCTCCTTTATCATTTTATCATTTTTGCAGTATCATGTCTGTGGTATCTGTTCTATCTGTGTGACAACGAACATGAACGTAATAAAGACAGAAATTGAGGGCGTGGTGATTATTGAGCCACGCATTTTTGAGGACATGAGAGGATATTTCTTCGAGTCGTTCTCACAGAGGGAGTTTGACGAGAAGGTCGGCCCTGTCCGCTTTGTACAGGACAATGAGAGTAAATCATCATACGGCGTGATGCGCGGGCTGCATTTCCAGCGGCCACCATTTACGCAGAGCAAATTGGTACGCTGTGTAAAGGGGGCTGTGCTCGATGTGGCAGTAGACATCCGAAAGGGTAGTCCTACATACGGCAAACATGTTGCAGTTGAACTGACAGAGGACAATCATCGCCAGTTCTTCATCCCGAAAGGCTTTGCTCATGGCTTTGCCGTGTTGTCAGAGACAGCCGTTTTCCAGTACAAGTGTGACGAGTTCTATCATCCAGAGGCCGACGGAGGCATCAGCATCCTTGACAATTCTTTGGGGATTGACTGGCGAATACCTATGGAAAAAGCCTTGCTGAGCGAGAAAGATACTAAACATGCGTTGTTAAAAGATTTTGAAAGCCCATTTATATACTGATGAAAGGAATCGTTTTAGCAGGTGGCAGTGGTACGCGGCTGTACCCTATCACCAAAGGAATCAGTAAGCAACTCATTCCTATTTTTGACAAACCGATGGTGTATTATCCCATCTCTGTGCTGATGCTTGCAGGTATTAGGGACATTCTGATTATCTCCACGCCAGACGATTTGCCCGGGTTCAAACGGTTGCTAGGTGATGGTAGTAACTACGGTGTACATTTCGAATATGCAGAACAGCCTTCACCCGATGGCCTGGCGCAGGCATTTATCATTGGTGAAAAATTCATCGGTGATGATTGTGCTTGTCTGGTGCTGGGCGACAACATCTTTAATGGGAACGGCTTTACGCAGATGCTGAAGACTGCCGTGTACGATGCAGAGCAGAATGACAAAGCCACTGTATTTGGCTATTGGGTGAGCGATCCGGAGCGATACGGCGTAGCAGAGTTTGATGCTGAAGGCAACTGCCTGAGCATCGAAGAAAAACCTGCAAAGCCAAAGAGCAACTACGCAGTCGTGGGGCTTTACTTCTACCCAAACAGAGTGGTGGAAGTTGCAAAGAACATCAAGCCGTCTGCCCGTGGCGAACTGGAGATTACCACCGTCAATCAACAGTTTTTGCAGGAAGGCAATCTGAAAGTTCAGACCCTTGGCCGTGGCTTTGCATGGTTAGACACTGGCACACATGATCGCCTTGCGGAGGCCTCCACTTTCGTCGATGTGATTTAAAAGCGACAAGGCCTCAAGGT
>JAFTAR010000040.1 GCA_017455495.1 Prevotella sp. | reverse complement strand
TGCCGGCCTTCTGAATGCTTTTCAGTATACGTCCGGGCATGGCCCCCACGTAGGTGCGGCGGTGTCCGCGAATCTCGGCCTCGTCGTGCAGGCCTCCAAGCGACATCCTTACGTACTTGCGCTTCATGGCGGCTGCAATGCTCTTGCCAAGGCTGGTCTTTCCCACTCCCGGCGGGCCGTAGAGGCAGAGTATGGGACTCTTCAGGTCGCCCCTCAGGGCCAGCACTGCCATGTATTCCAGTATGCGCTCCTTCACCTTCTCCATGCCGTAGTGGTCGCGGTCCAGTATGCGCTGTGCGCGCTCAAGGTCAAGGTTGTCCTTGGTAAACTCTCCCCAGGGCAGCGACACGAACACCTGCAGGTAGCTGAGTTGCACGTTGTAGTCTGGCGACTGCACCTGCAGGCTGTCAAGCTTCTCCATCTCCTTGTAGAAGGTTGCCTCCACTTCCTTTGTCCACTTCTTGTTCTTGGCTTTTTCCAGCAGGTCGGCCTTTTCCGGGCTTGTGCCGCTTCCTATCTCGGCCTGCAGGTTCTTTATCTGCTGCTGCAGGAAGTAGTTCTTCTGCTGTTCGTCCAGGTCCTCACGCGTCTTGTTGCGTATGTCGGCCTTTAGTGTCTGGAGGTTTATTTCGCGGTTCAGTGCCTTCATGGCTCCGAAGAGTCGCTCCTTCATTGTCTCCACGCTGATGAGGCGGTTTTTCTCCTTTATGGTGAAGGGCATGTTGGAGCACACGAAGTTGAGGGCCATCACATCATTGGAAATATTGCGTATGGCAAAGCTGGCTTCGTCGGGTATGTCGTCGGATATGTTTACGTATTGCTCCACCAGGTGGCGAAGGTCTTCAATAGCCGTCTTCCACTCTTTGTCGCGTTTGTCGGGCATTATTTCCGGAGCCGGCGTCACCTGTCCGATGAGGTAGGGTGTTTCTGCCGTAATGTTTTCAAGCTGCAGCCTGCCCAGACCTTGCACTATGGCCGTTACGGCTCCATTGGGCAGGGTGAGTTGCTTCACCACCTTGGCAAAGACTCCGAAGCGGAACAGGTCTTTCAGCTCTGGCTCCTCCACGTCGGGGTCGTTCTGGCACACTATGCCTATCAGCGTGTTTGCCTTCTCGGCCTTGCGCACCAGGCGCATGCTGGCCTCACGGCCTATGAGTATGGGTGACACCACGCCGGGGAACACCACCATGTTCCTCACTGGCAGTATGGGCACCTCGCTTGGGGTTTCTACATCGATAAGATTGGTAAAGTCGCCGTCGATGTCGGCTATCATTGAAAATCCTTTATTGCTTTGGCTGTCGCTCATCTGTTTTGTCTTCTCCTTTTGATTTGAACTGCAAAAGTACTCATTTTTCCTCAGAACGTGGTATTATTGGCATAATAATTACGAATAATTAGTATTTCCATTCCCTCACCGTTGCCAGGCATCACTCTGTGCAGGCGCTGTTCAGAAGGAATAGGAGAATCCAATAGACGAGTATTCCTTAAACTGCCAGTAGCCAAGGTCGTCGTCCCACACGTTTGAGTCGTCGAAACGCGGGAAGAGGAACAGGTTGGCCGAAATGTATCTTGACACCCTCAGTGCAAAGGTATTCTCCCACTCCAGTTCGGCACGGTGATAGCTGGTGAATGCATACAGCCGCGACTTCCAGGTTACCACATCGTTCATCTTCCACTCCAGTGAGGCGGTAACCTGTGAACCGAAGTCGGTAAGGGAGTGGGTGTGGCGGTCGGTCTTCACACCAAAGCTCTTTGCAAGGGAAGTGCGGTCTACATAGCGGTAGTTCACTGCTATGGGCGACATGTTTATTGTGCCGGTAAGCTTGCCTCCCATGGCGTTCACCTTATAGTCCATACCGAGGCCGACATTGAAGTTGAAAGGCGACATAAGGTCGCTGAATGTCTGTGGCTTATTGGCCTTGAAGCCTCGTGCAAACTGTGTGTAGGCCAGCATCTGAAGCGTGTAGTACCAGTTGTTGGCAGCCTGAAGGCCCACCTTACCCGTATAGCGGAAGAGGTCCTCGTTGGTCTTGAACTTGTGAACGGTGTCTGTTCTGGATGTCTGGAAGCCCAGCTTCATCTCAAGCTTGTTCTCCCATTTCCATTTCGCCTTGTTGTCATAGTTGGCCTCAAGGGTGAGGCTTCCCACTGCCGAGTAGTAGCTCTCGCCGCCTTTGTACCAGTTGCCGCTGACATAGTTCTGCATGAACTGCAGGTAGCCGTCGCCCTTGCGGGTCCAGAACTTCGGTTTCTCCACTACCACCTGCACCGGCTCTGCCTCAGGCATGGCGGGTATAGGCTCTGCCAGTGCCACGATGTCTATGGTCTCTACGGTGGCAGGCTGCTCTATGATGTCCTGCCTCAGCTCGCCCGACTGTTGCTGCTCGCTCTCCGTAACCTCCACAAGGTCGGGGCGGGTGAGGTAAACATGCATCAGGGCATCATCAATGGCCTGGCTAACTTCGTCTTCGTTGTCGGAGGCTATTGACAGCTGGCTTCCGGCAACGGAGTGATAGAACGTAAGGGGCGCAAATAGCCTGTAGTACTGTCCGCTTACTGAGTCTGAGGGGTGTGAGGCAGAGGCGCTGAGCGCAAAGGCTGCCGCAATGGCGAATAGTTGTATTCTCATAACTTTAATGCATAATTTATTAGATTTGTGATAAGCCTAAGAAAAACAACTCAGAAGGTTCTGCTTACAAAAGAAATCCCGAAACCTTTGGTAACCCAAGATTTCGGGATTTTCTTTTGAGGTGCCTAGCAGATTCGAACTGCTGTAGACGGTTTTGCAGACCGTTGACTAAGCCACTCATCCAAGGCACCAAGGCTTTAATTGGCTGCAAAGGTACTATGTTTTTTTGTTTCTTCCAAATTTTTTCCGACGTTTTTTCCTGTACAGCATGATTTTTTATGTTTTTCACACTGTCCGTTGCTGAATATGCAGTCGTCACAAGGTGAAGCAACGTTCTTTATCTTGCGGTAGAAATACCACAAGGCGTAGGCTGATGCCAGGATTAGTGCAACGATGACTATGGCTTTCTGCATGAATGACTCTGAACAAACCTGCTCACGGCATACAAATATTAATTGTATGCGTACATATTTATATATAATTACTGCTTTCCGGCCGTCATCTTGTTCAGGGCCTGCATCATGCGGTTAGGTCCGGCATGGTCCTCGGTCTTTGCTGGGTTGACAATGGCTTTCAGCCCACGTGCCACCAGCTCTATTTCAATATCGGTGCCCATCACAGTGGGGTCGCCGTCGAAGTGCACGGCCCCCTCCTGCTCCCTGTGCACGTGGAGGCGCCTGGCCTGATATATTTTCACGTGGCGGTTGGAGCGTATGGTGCGTGTGAAGAGATCCATGAGCAACTTTGTCCTGGCCGTGCTCTTTATGTCCTCCACTATTACCACCTCAAGCATTCCGTCCTGCATGGATGCCCCCGGTGCTATATAGGTGTTGTTGCCATACTGGGCAGCATTGGCGCAAGCTATGAGGAAGGCTTTCTGGTGTAGGGTCTTGCCGTCGGGTTCTTCCAGCTCCACGTCGTAGGTGTCGCCGCTGTACTTCAGTCCCTCCTGCAGCACAGTCTGGGCGTATGTGGCCAGTCCCCGCTTGCCTTTCTGCGAAAACAGCAGCGACACATGTGCATCGAAGCCCATGCCGCAGGTGCAGAAGAATGGCTTGCCGTTTATTATGCCATAGTCGAAGGTGTCAGTCTGTCCTTTGTTTATTATGCCCAAGGCTCCCTTCATGCTCATGGGCAGGCACAGGTGGCGGGCCAGCCCGTTGCCCGATCCGCACGGCACTATTCCCAGAGCCGTCTGTGTCCCTACAAGTGCCCGGGCCACCTCGTTCACGGTGCCGTCGCCGCCAACGGCCACACAGATGTCATGGCCGGCCTCGGCCGATGCGGCTGCTATCTCGGCAGCATGGCCTGCATACCCGGTGCGCACTATGCGCCAGCTGTACAGGTTGCTGTCCATAACCTTGTCAACAATGGCGTCAAAACCTTTCTTCGAGCTGGTGCCTGAAATTGGGTTGACTATAAAAGTGATTTTCTTCTTATTTTCTGTTTGCATGGTTGCAAAAGTAGTAAAAAATGTCGGAATGAGCACCATGAATAAAAAGAAAAAAGATAAAAAGAAACATTTTTATGAAAAAAGAGAGGGAATTAGATAATTTTATGTAACTTTGCAGCCTGAAACAAAAAATCATACCTATATCATTGTTATGGGACAACTACAAGAAAGATACAAATCGTATCGCATTCCCCAGGAGGCCATGGCCAAGGGAATATACCCCTATTTCCGTGCCATCACTGGCAAGCAGGGCACTGAAGTAGACATGGGAGGGCACAAGGTGCTCATGTTCGGCTCCAATGCCTATACCGGTCTCACTGGCGACCAGCGAATCATTGACAAGGCCAAGGAGGCACTTGACAAATATGGCACAGGCTGTGCCGGCAGCCGCTTTCTCAACGGAACTCTTGACCTGCACATACAGCTTGAGAAGGAGATTGCGAAGTTCGTAGGCAAAGACGACTGCCTGTGTTTCTCAACGGGCTTCAGTGTGAACCAGGGTGTCATACCCACTCTGCTTAGCAAGGACGACTACGTGATATGCGATGACCGCGACCACGCAAGCATTGTAGACGGCAGGCGCTTGGCCTTTGCCAAGCAGCTTCACTACAAGCATAACGACATGGCCGACCTGGAGCGCGTGCTACAGAAGCTGCCGCAGGAAGCCATAAAGCTCATCGTTGTCGACGGCGTGTTCTCTATGGAGGGCGACCTGGCCAAGCTGCCGGAGATTGTGGCCCTGAAGAAGAAGTACAACTGCTCGGTGATGGTTGACGAGGCTCACGGCATAGGCGTGTTCGGACATCAGGGACGCGGCGTATGCGACCATTTCGGACTTACCGCCGACGTAGACCTCATCATGGGCACTTTCTCAAAGTCGCTCGCATCAATAGGAGGCTTCATTGCCGCTGACAGCGACACGATAAACTGGCTGCGACACACCTGCCGCACATATATCTTCTCGGCTTCCAACACTCCAGCCGCTACTGCTGCCGCCATGGAGGCACTGCACATCATCCAGACCGAGCCGCAGCGCATTGAGGCACTATGGAAGGTTACCAACTATGCCCTGAAGCGCTTCCGCGAGGAGGGCTTTGAGATTGGCGACACCGAGAGTCCCATTATTCCTCTATATGTTCGCGACACCGACAAGACCTTCCTCATCACGGCCCTTGCCTTCAATGCCGGTGTGTTCATCAATCCCGTCATTCCTCCAGCATGTGCACCTCAGGACACACTCGTGCGCTATGCCCTCATGGCTACTCACACCGAGGAGCAGGTGGAACGCTCGGTTGTTGCACTGAAGAAAATCTTCGTTGAGCAGGGAGTGATTAAGGGATAATCTCACCGCGAAAAGCATACACATTATTAATATAAACCACTAATGGGAGCTGTTTGAAATAACGGCTCCCTTTTTTATTATGCAAAATATGTTGCACTACTTGCACCTCTTGCACCTCTTGCACCTATCCAGACATTAGTGCAAGTTGTTTCGCAGAATGCGGAGCCGCCCCATGAAAATGCGGAGCCACCCCATGAAAATGCGGAGCCGCCCCATGGAAATGCGGAGCCTCCCCATGAGAATAAATGGTTGCACTGGTGCAACAGGTGCAAGAGGTGCAAGAGGTGCAAGTAGGTGCAAGTAGGTGCAAGAGGTGCAAGAGGTGCAAGTAGTGCAAGTAGTGCAAGTAATAATAGCAAGAAGAGTTACCCAGCGGCCTGCCAGGGTTAAAAAAACAGAAAATATGGGGCATGGCTGTCAGATATTGTAGGAATATGAGTAACTTTGCACGGCGTATTATAAAGCAAAGCAAACATACACAGACAACATAAAGAGTATGAACCAGATTCACCCTTTAGCCGTAGTATCGCCCGATGCACAGCTTGGCGACAACAATGTTATCGGCCCCTTCTGCGTCATTGATGCCAATGTAGTAATGGGTTCCGGCAACAGACTGCTGAACAGCGTCACCATACACACCGGTGCCCGCATTGGCAACGGCAACGAGTTCTTCCCCGGCGCCAGCATCTCTACCAAGCCCCAGGACCTGAAGTTCAAGGGCGAGGAGACCACCTGCGAGATAGGCGACAACAACAGCATACGTGAGAACGTCACCATAAGCCGAGGCACTGCCTCGCGCGGAAAGACCGTGGTGGGCAACGGCAACCTGCTGATGGAGAACATGCACATAGCCCACGACTGCATAATTGGCAACGGCTGCATCATTGGCAACAGCACGAAGTTTGCCGGAGAAGTAGAGGTCGACGACAACGCAATAATCTCTGCCGAAGTGCTTTTCCACCAGTTCATACGCATAGGCAGCTACGT
>JAFTAR010000039.1 GCA_017455495.1 Prevotella sp. | reverse complement strand
TGTTGCGACTGAGTCGCAACAAACACGACAGGTTGCTCCACGTCAACCCACAGTCTCACCTTCACGCCGCCGCCCTTGATGGTCACCGCGCCCTCGTCAAGGCACAGACGCTGCTCGAAGTCGCTGCCGCCAAAGGGATTGCCTTCGAAGTGCAGTCGCCAGCGACCGGCCTTCAGCAGTGTGTTGTTCTCGTCGAACCACCCGCTTTGCTGCACATAGAACAGCAAGTCGCCCTGTTCCACCCATACGTTCATGCCTATGTCGTGACCGCCGCAAGGCATGGACTCGCTGCTGTTACGGCTCTGAGAAGACCATACTACGTCGCGGGGTGTATAGTCGGTGCCTCGCGATGTCACGGCACTAAGAAACAAGGCGGCGAAAAGGTAGCAGCGCAAAAGGATAAGGTGAAGGTCGTTGTTCATGTCTGTTTGAAATGAGTAGAAATGCTGCTTGCAAAGGTAGTCTGTTACAATCAAACTGCCAAACAATTGTGAAAAAAGATTGCTGTCTTTGGATAAAAAACGATGATTTTCCTTGTTTGTCTGCCTACTTATTAGTACCTTTGCACCAAATATCCAAAACTATGACAGAAAGAAGAGTAAGAGTGCGCTTTGCACCGAGTCCCACTGGGCCGTTGCACATTGGAGGCGTTCGCACCGCCCTTTATAACTACCTGTTTGCCCGCCAGCACGGCGGCGACCTTGTGTTTCGCATAGAGGACACAGACAGCACCCGCTTCGTGCCCGGTGCAGAGCAGTATATCATTGAGGCCTTCCAGTGGCTGGGCATAAAGTTCGACGAGGGTGTCAGCTTTGGCGGACAGTATGGTCCCTACCGGCAGAGCGAGCGCCGTGACATTTATAAGAAGTATGGAGGCCAACTCCTCGCTGAGGGCAAGGCCTATATTGCCTTCGACACGCCGGAGGAACTTGAGCAGAAGCGCCAGGAGATACAGAACTTCCAATATGATAGTAGTACGCGCGGGGGCATGCGCAACTCGCTTACCATGGCCAAGGAAGAGGTGGACAGCCTCATTGCCGAGGGCAGGCAGTATGTGGTGCGCTTCAAAATAGATCCGGGCCAGGAGGTTCTCGTTGACGACCACTTGATGGAGATAAGCCATGTCATCCGTGGCGAGGAGTGGCTGCCGTCAGCTCCACTCCATGTGCTGCTCTATCAGGCCTTTGGCTGGCAGGACACCATGCCCCGCTTCGCCCACCTTCCCCTTCTCTTAAAGCCTGTTGGCAACGGCAAGCTGTCGAAGCGCGACGGTGACAAACTGGGATTCCCCGTTTTCCCCTTGGAGTGGCATGACCCCAAGACGGGCGAGGTAAGCACCGGCTATCGCGAAAAAGGCTACCTGCCAGAAGCTGTGGTCAACTTTCTGGCTCTGCTTGGCTGGAGTCCCGGCAACGACCAGGAGCTGATGACCATGGACGAAATGGTGAGCCTGTTCGACCTTACCAAATGCTCGAAGGCCGGTGCTAAGTTCGACTATGTGAAGGCAGCATGGTTCAACCACCAGTACCTCATACGGCGTCCCGATGCCGACTGGTGCCCTACTTTCGACAAGGTGCTCAAGGATAACGGCATTACAGCCACCGCCGAACAAGAGGCCGAGGTGGTGAGGATGATGAAGATGAAGGTTGTTGAATATACTGACAGCCTGGGCAACAAGAAGAAACGCAACATCTCGTTCCCCAGCGACCTGTGGCCGCTAACCAAATTCTTCTTCGTGGCTCCCACCGACTTTGACAGAGAAGGTGACAAGTTTATCCGCAAGAACTGGAACGAGCAGACTGCCGACCAGATGCGCCAGCTGGCAGACGTGCTGGAGTCCGTCACCGACTGGAGCGTGGAAGGACAGAAAGCCGTCGTTGATCCTTGGGTGGCACAGACAGGCATCAAGCCGTGGAACGCTTGGCGCATCGCACTCGTAGGTACCGGACAGGGTCCCGATATGTACGAACTTTCCACATTCCTGGGCAAGGAGGAGACCATAAAGAGAACAAGGAAAGCTATTGAGAAATTAGGATAAAAACACACGCTTAGTGTATAATTTGATAATATACCTCTATCTTCTTGGCGTTGCCATTTACAGCCGTTTCAACGAAAAAGTTCGGAAGATGTGGTGCGGTGAGCGGCAGGCCTTCAGCGTGCTGCGCGAGAAGGTAGACCCCAGTGCCCGCTACGTGTGGTTCCATGCTGCCTCGTTGGGCGAGTTTGAACAGGGGCGGCCCCTAATGGAGCAGCTCAGGCGGGAACGCCCGGAGCTGAAGATTCTGCTCACCTTCTTCTCTCCGTCAGGCTATGAGGTGCGCAAGAACTACGATGGTGCCGACATAGTATGCTACCTGCCGCTTGACACCATACGCAACGCCCGCCGGTTCCTCAGACTCATCAGGCCCGAGATGGCCTTCTTTATAAAATATGAGTTCTGGTATAACTACCTCCACATACTGAAGCACCGTGGAGTGCCGGTATACAGCGTTAGCAGCATCTTCCGTGATGGCCAGATATTTTTCCGCTGGTATGGTCGCCAGTACGGCAGGGTACTGAAGTGTTTCACCCATTTCTTCGTGCAAAACGAGAAAAGCCGTGAATTGTTGGCAACCATTGGCATCACTAATGTCACCATTACCGGCGACACACGCTTTGATCGCGTGCTCCAGATAAAGGAACAGGCCGCAAAAGCCCCCACTTCATCCATAGAAGGGAAAAAGATTGACGCTCTGTTCGGGAGCGGGGCGAAGGTTTTTGTGGCTGGTTCGTCATGGCCGCCCGACGAAGAAATATTTATCCGCTATTTCCAGGAGCACCGGGACTGGAAACTCATCATTGCTCCCCATGTCATTGGGGAAGACCATCTTCAGCAGATAGAGAAGATGCTGGATGGCTGGGACGTTGTGAGATATACAAAACTTACAGAGTCCCGTCAGACCAATCCCTCTGCCATAATCATTGACTGCTTCGGTTTGCTTAGCAGCCTTTACCGCTATGCTACGGTAAGCTATGTTGGCGGAGGCTTTGGTGTCAGCATACACAATGTTCTTGAGGCGGCAGTATGGGGCTGTCCAGTCATCTTCGGTCCGGAGAACAAGAAGTTCCAGGAGGCACAGGACCTTAAGGCTTGTGGAGGAGGCTTTGAGATAGGCAGCTATGAAGATTTTGCAGCCCTAATGGATAAGCTTTCCGTTACGGAAGCCCCCGTTTCATCGCATTCTTCCTCTATGCTGTCATCAGCAGGCGCTGCTGCTGCAACCTATGTTAAAGGCAAGGCAGGTGCAACAGGAAAAATACTTTCTGCAGCCTTTGCTCCTTCTCAATAACGCCTACATATTTATATTACTACGATGCCTGAATGAACATATTACGTACTATACTTATGGCTGTTGTTGCATTTGCTACTACGACAGGCAGGGCTACCGATACAACGCGCCCCTGGACTTTCTGGTATTGGATGTATGGAGCCGTGAGCCAGGAAGGCATCAAGGCTGACCTTCAGGCCATGAAGAACGTTGGCCTGGGCGGCTGCTACCTCATGCCCATACGCGGAGTCAGCGAGAAACCGGAGTTCGAAGGGCAGGCACAGCAGCTCTCGCCCGCCTTTTGGCAGATGGTGGACTACGCTTTCAGCCAGGCCGACTCTCTTGGCTTGGAGATGGGTCTCCACGTCTGCGACGGCTTCGCTCTGGCCGGAGGTCCTTGGATCAGTTCAGAGGAGTCCATGCAGCAGGTGGTGAGCACTATCACGTCTGCCCGGGGACAGATGAAGGGCATCAGCCTTGAGCGCCCTACAGTCCGCGAGAACTATTATGAAGATATAGCGACATTCGCTTTCCCCTTGCCGGAACCCGACACCTTCAGTTTTGCCTCGGCTGCCAGCAGCCCGCAGCTTTCCATGTCGGCCACGATGACACTCAACGACCGCGGCATCTTTGCCGCTACCGAGCCGGCCTGGGTGCAGTATGACTTCCTTCAGCCGCATACATTCCGCCACATAGTGATAGCTCCAAACGGCACCAACATGCAGGCCCAGCGCATGTGCGTTGAGGTGTCTGATGACGGCATAAACTTCCGCACAGTTAAGCAGCTCGTGCCGCCCCGCCAGGGATGGCAGAACTACGACCAGCCCACCACTTTTGCCTTTCCGCCAGCCACGGCCCGCTATTGGCGCCTCAGCTGGACTCCCGAAGGCTCTGAGCCGGGCAGCGAGGACATGGATGCTGCCAAGTGGCGTCCGCGCTTAGGGCTGAAAGATGCCGTCCTGGGCAGCAGCCCCCGTATAGAGAGTTGGGAGGGAAAGGCCGGCCTGGCCTGGCGCATTGCTACAGCCACCACTGCCAGCGAGCTGCCCGATGCCGACTGTGTGCAGATGGCCGACGTGGTACGCCTGGAACTCGACGGCGACCGCATAGCGACCGATTTCTTTGCCAATCGCCCATACTGCATCGTGCGCATAGGTCACACCTCTACCGGCTATACCAACGCCACGGCGGGCGGCGGCCGCGGACTGGAGTGCGACAAGTTCTCAGCAGCCGCCGTCAACAAGCAGCTTGACAACTGGTTCGAGCGTTTCATGCAGCGGCCCCACGCCAGTGTGGTGAAGTTCCTGCATGTGGACTCATGGGAGTGCGGCTGCCAGAACTGGAGCAGCAACTTTGCCAGCGAGTTCCAGCGCCGCCGGGGCTACGACCTCATGCCCTACCTGCCGCTCCTGGCCGGAATTCCCATGGTGTCGGCACAGAAGAGCGAGGAGGTGCTGCGCGACGTGCGGCTTACTGTCAACGACCTCATCCACGACGTGTTCTTCGCTGCCGTCGGCGAGCGTGCCCACCGTCATGGCCTGCTGTTCTCTGCTGAGAGCGTGGCACCAACAATGGTGGCCGACGGTATGGAACACTACCGCCTGGCCGACATGCCTATGGGCGAATACTGGCTGAACTCTCCCACGCACGACAAGCCCAACGATATGCTTGATGCCATAAGCGGCGCCCACCTCTATGGCAAGCCCATCATTCAGGCAGAGGGGTTCACAGAGGTGCGCGGCGTTTGGGACGAGACACCGGCCGGCATCAAACCTCTTCTAGACCGCAACCTGGCACTTGGCATGAACCGCCTCTTTTTCCATGTCTTCACTCACAACCCATGGACAGACCGCCGTCCCGGCATGACGCTCGACGGTATAGGCCTCTTCTTCCAGCGCGACCAGACATGGTTTCCTGAGGCCCGCGGACTGGTGGACTACGTTACGCGCTGCCAGCGGCTGTTGCAGCAGGGTGAGCCTGTCACTGACATTGCCGTCTACACGGGCGACGAGATGCCCCGCCGTGCCTGGCGTCCAGAGCAGCTTGCCGACGTGCTGCCCGGCCTTATGGGCAGTGACCGCGTGGAGGCAGAGCTGCAACGCCGCGCCAATGTGGGGCAGCCCATGACTGAGAGCCCTGTGGGTGTGAAGCACCAGGCGGGCATCACTGACCCTGCCTTCTGGGTGAATCCCCTTGGCGGCTATGCCTACGACTCCATGAACCCCGATGCCCTGTTCCACCAGCCCTTCAACTACCGCGTGTTAGTGGTTCCGCAGGGAGTGCTGGTGTCTGACGAAGCCCGACAGCGTATTGACACTCTCCGCCAGGCGGGTGTCACAATCATTGACCGTCCCTTTACTGATAGAACTATTGGCGGTTTGCTACCCGACGTGCAGCTCCCGGAGGGCATAGCCTTCTGCCACCGCTGGCAGGACAGCCGCGACATATATTTTCTGAGCAACCAGCAGGACAGCGAGCAGCGCTTCATCGCCACGTTCCGCTGTGCTCCTCGCCATGTGGTATTCTTTGACCCCTTGGCCAACCGCTACTTCATAGATGTTGACGACATCATTGCTGCCGATACGCTTACCGTGGTTCGCATGCGGATGAAGCCTCGCCAGTCGCTCTTTGTGCTCTTCGGCTTCGACGATGTCACGCCTCAGGTCTCCGCCCGCCTGCATGCGGCTATTCCTGGTCCCGACATGCCGCAGCCCGTGTTCGAGTGGCGGCTGAAAGGCAAGTGGCAGCTAACCTTCCGGGAGAGCGGAGTGAGCATGAAAAGCGACACCCTTTTCTCCTGGGCCAGCCATAGCGACCCCGCCATCCGCTTCTTCAGCGGACATGCACGCTACAAGACCACTATCCGTTTCAAGGAAAGAAACAATATGGGCAGGACTATACTTTCCCTTGGTCAGGTGCACGACGTGGCCCATGTGTGGCTGAACGGCCGCGACATTGGCATCGTATGGATGCCGCCCTACGAGGTAGACGTCACTGGCTATATGCAACAAGGCGACAACACACTTGAAGTGGAAGTTGTGAACACCTGGCACAACGCCCTGCGCGGCACAGACCAGGGCACGCCGCCCTACGATGGCATCTGGACCAACGCACGCTACCGCACACCGGGCGACAGCCTTCTTCCCGCCGGACTCCTTGGTCCCGTGGAACTGAGAAACGAAAACTACTGACAGCTATATCACCATAAACAGAAAACCTATGAACTTTTCCCTCCGCACGGCATTATCATCTATCACCTATCATTTATCATTCAGGCCTAAGGCTGCCTTGGCTTTTATCTCTTTTTTTCTATCATTTAGCCCCGCAGGGGCGCGCATCGTCTTGCCCATGTTCTTTAGCGACGGTATGGTGCTGCAGCAGCAGGCTGAGGTGAGGCTGTGGGGCTGGGCCGACCGGTTCTATGGTGGCACGGCTGGGCGCACGGTGACTGTCACTACGTCGTGGAACGGGAAATCATACACTTCCACGAGCGATTCCGACGGGCGCTTTGAGATTGTTGTGCAGACCCCTGTGGCAGGCGGTCCCTACGACATCACATTCAACGACGGTGAGCAGAGCCGCCTGCGGAATGTGCTTATTGGCGAGGTATGGCTATGCTCTGGACAGTCGAACATGGAGATGCAGATGAAAGGCTTCAAGGGCCAGCCCGTGGAGGGTGCCACCGAGGAGCTGCTGCAATGTGGCGACTCGCTGTTGCGCCTCTTCTATGCCGGGCGGCAGGCGCGTCTCAATCCCCACCGCGATGCTCCCGGCTCCTGGAAACAGGCCGATGCCGCCTCGGTGCGCAATTTCTCGGCCACGGCCTACTATTTCGGAAAGGCCCTGCGCCGTACCCTCGGCGTGCCTGTGGGACTCATCTGCACGGCTTATGGCGGCTCGGCCTGTGAGGCGTGGATGAAAGACGAGTGGCTGCGCGACTTCCCGCAGGTGCAGCTGCCCGTTACTGCCACCGATTTGCAACAGCGCCAACAGCGTTGTCCAACGGCTCTCTACAATGGACAGCTCTCGCCGCTCATCGGCTACGGCATGCGCGGCGTCATCTGGTATCAGGGCGAAGACAATGTTACGCGTGCCGACTATTATGCTCCGCTCTTTGCCCGCATGATTCAGGGCTGGCGCAGCGAGTGGAAGCAGGGCACTTTTCCTTTCTACTACTGCCAGATAGCTCCTTACGACTACTCGCTCATAGACTGGGGACAGTACAACAGCGCCCTGCTGCGCGAACAGCAGGCCCGTGTGGAGGCTATGGTTGACAGCTGCCGCATGGCCGTGCTAATGGATGCCGGCCTGCAGTACGGCATACATCCCCGCAAGAAGCGGCAGGCAGGCGAGCGCCTTGCCATCCTCGCCCTGGCCAATACCTACGGTGTGCAGGGGCTGCCGGAGTTTGCCGCTTACCAGAGTGTGGAGTTCCATGGCGACACCGCCGTGGTGGCTTTCAGTCGTTCGCGCGAGTGGGTCTATTTTGAGAATGGTCCTACGAGCAATAATTTTGAGATAGCCGGCAGCGACCGGGTGTTCCACCCCGCCCAGGTGTGGACCAGCCGCAACCGCGTCTATGTTAGAAGCAGCGAGGTGCCGCAGCCAGTGGCTGTGCGCTACGCTTTCCACGATTGGGTGGTGGGCGACCTCATGCACGACGGGCTGCCCGTCAGCTCCTTCCGTACTGACGATTGGTAAGATTTGAGAGTTGAGATTTGAGAATTGAGAGTTGATTATGAAGAATAGATTTCCTTGCTGGGCGCTCCGTGTTGCCTTGTCATTTGTAATTTGCAATTTATCATTTAGCGCAAGCGCTAAGGTGAAGCTGAAGAGCGTGACTCCTCAGACGCAGTATGCCGCTATCAGGCTTACCGGCCATGAAGGCAGCTTCAAGGTTACTATTGACACCTTGGGCACCGGCGCGCCAGAGGGCTTTACCATAGTGCGCAGTGGAAAGAACGTGGCCATCCACGGCAACGACGGCTCCGGCTGCATATACGCTGCCAACCGCCTGTTGGAACTGATGGACGAGGATGCCACCCTGAGCAGAATCACGACTCTGACAGAAGAGCCGCAGATGGTGATGCGCGGAGCATGCATTGGACTGCAGAAAACGGAGTACCTGCCCGGCCACCGCGTCTATGAGTATCCCTACACGCCGGAGAACTTCCCCTGGTTCTACGACAAGGAGCTTTGGCTGAGGTATCTCGACTTGCTGGCTTCCTGCAACATGAACACGCTGTATCTGTGGAACGGGCATCCCTTTGCCTCGCTGGTAAAGCTGGACGACTATCCCTTCGCACCAGAGGTGGACGACGCCACAATGCAGCTCAATCAGGAGATGTTCGGCTTCCTCGTGGACGAGGCCGACCGCCGCGGCATCCGCGTCATTCAGATGTTCTACAATATTATTGTGTCGAAACCCTTTGCCGACCACTACGGCATCAAGACCCAGGACAGGAACAGGCCCATCACGCCGCTCATAGCCGACTACACCCGCAAGTCTATAGCTGCCTTCGTTGAGAAATATCCTCGTGTGGGCTTCCTGGTCTGCTTAGGCGAGGCTATGGCCACTGTAGAAGATGACATCACTTGGATGAAGGAGACCATCATTCCCGGCATCCAGGACGGGCTGAGAGCCAGCGGACGCACAGACCAGCCACCCATCATCCTCCGCTCGCATGATACCGACGGGCCGCGAGTGCTGCACGAGTCGCTGCCACTCTATCCCAACATCTACACCATGTCGAAATACACTGGCGAGAGCCTCACCACCTATGAGCCTGGCGGCCCGTGGGGTGAGAACCACCGCCTCCTGGCTGCCGCCGCACCGGTTCACATAGACAATGTCCACATCCTGGCTAACCTTGAGCCGTGGCGGTGGTCGTCGCCTGCCTTCATACAGAAAACCGTGCAGGCCATGCACCGCGTGCATCACTCTACCGGCTTGCACCTCTACCCCCAGGCCTCCTACTGGGACTGGCCCTACACTGCCGACCGACTTAGCGATGGCTCACGCCTGCTCCAGATAGACCGCGACTGGATGTGGTACCGTGCCTGGGGCCGCTACGCCTGGAATTGCGACCGCCCCTACAGTGTGGGAGGCGGTTTCCCCGCCTCCCCCTCCGTCAGCTGTGCGGAAGGCGGTCTCCCCGCCTCCACCGATTCCGCCTTCTGGCAGCGCGAGCTGGCCGCCCGCTTTGACATCAGTCTCGAAGCAGCCGCCCATCTTCTCCGCGCCTACGACGAGGTGGGCGAGATAGCGCCCAAGCTGCTACGCCGATTCGGCATCACCGAGGGCAACCGCCAGACACTCCTCCTCGGCATGAAGATGGCACAGCTGGTAAACCCCTACAAGTTCAATATCTACCCCGGATTCTATGAGAGCTGCGGCCCGCAGGGCGAGAAGCTTATTGAATACGTAGAGAAGGAATGGAACGGCCAGCCCCACGTTGGCGAGCTGCCGCTTGACATCTGTGAGCAGTGTGTGACCCATTGCCGCGCCGCCATGGATGCCTATGATGCTGTCATCAAGGATGTAGCCGACCTACAGCGACGCCTTCCCGGCGTTGCCATCTCTGACCAGCATGCAGAGCTGCTTCGTGTGGGGTGGGACATTGGCAATTATGCCTTCTTCGCTCTCTCCTTCCAGCAGAAGGTGCTCGCCGCCCAGCAAGTGCTCAACTACAAGTGGACGAAGGACGTGGCATATCTTGACGCTGCCGTGCCCCTCCTTCAGAACAGCATCTCACTCTGGCGCACACTGGCTATGATGACCGACAGCACCTATCTCTACGCCAACTCCATGCAGACGGCCCAGCGGCGCATCCCAGTGGGAGGCAACGACGGAGGCATGAAAACATGGCGCGACTTGTTGCCTGTCTACGAGGCAGAGCTTCATGCCCTACAGGCTAACATTGCAAGGCTGAAGAACCCCGTTGCCCATACCGACGAACTCATACTGCCCGCCAACCCGCTGTCAATGTCCCTGTTAGGCCCTGTGCCCTCCACATTCGCAACTTTGCAGAAGGGCACTCTTGTCTTTGAGAACCGCGCTGACACTCCCGTTGACTCCGTGGCACCAGAGCTGGCAGGACTGAACGCCCTTGTGCTCAACCGCGACACAGCCCGCATCGTGGGCACCTCCATATCTTTTGTATGCGACAGACCCGTTAAGTTGCTCGTGGGCTTCTTCAAGGACGATGATCCCAAATGGGCCAAGGCTCCAAAGCTGGAGGTTGATGCCACGGGCAACGAATATGGCCAGGCAGAGCCGGTGCTCACCAATGCCATCGCCATCAGGCAGATGCCGCCCGTTAATATTCACGCCTACCACTTCCCTGCCGGCACTCATGCCATAAACCTGCCCAAGGGCATCATCATGGTGGCCGGATTCACCGACTCTGACATCAGGCCCCGCAACTGCGGCTTGCAGGGAGCCGGCGACGAGGTGGACTGGCTGTTCCAAGAATAACACCGACAAATGAAGAAAATCGTAATTTCGCTTCTGGCTACAGCTGCCATTGCTTTCTTCTCAGGCTCCGTCACCGCCACTGCCACCCAGCTCTCGTCTGTGGTCGGCTTCTCGCCCTCGCCCGTGGTCGGCGGTTTGCCCGCCGACAGCATCCCTCAGGAAGCAATGCAGGCCATTTATAACGAGGTACGCACCCCCTACAAGTACGGCATAGTGGTGGCCCCTGCCGACAACTACCACAAGTTTGACTGCCCCACCGTGTTCCGCGAAGGCGACAAGTGGCTGATGACCTACGTATGCTATGACGGCAAGGACGGCACCGACGGCCGCGGCTACGAGACATGGCTCGCCCAGAGCAGCGACCTGCTCCACTGGCAGACGCTCGGCACCGTCCTCGCCCTCCCGCTAACCACTGTGTCCGGCGGTTTTGCCGCCGGAAAATGGGACCAGAACCAGCGCGGCGGCTTCCCGGCCCTCATTGACCACCGATGGGCCGGCTCCTACCAGATGCAGCCCTTCAAAGGCCGCCACTGGATGACCTACATCGGAGGCCCCGGCACTGGCTATGAGGCTGTCAACGCTCCGCTCAGCATTGGCATCGCCTCCACTCGCAGCGACATTGCCACCGCCCACCAGTGGGAAACCCAGGACAGCTCCCTGCTGAGCTATAACGACCGCTACGCGCAGTGGTGGGAGCAGCTCACTCAGTACAAAAGCACCATCTACTGGCTTCAGAACCCTCAGGAGCGCATCAGGGGCTACGAGAAGTTCCCCTTCGTCATGTTCTACAACGCCGGGGGCAAGGATGACACCCACCCCAAGGGCGAACGTATAGGCATCGCACTCTCCAAGGACATGAAGCACTGGCAGCGCTATCCTGGCAACCCCGTTTTTGCCCATGACAGCGACGGCACCATCACCGGCGATGCACAGATAGTGCGTATGGACATCGGAGGTGAGCCGCTCTGGGTGATGTTCTATTTCTCAGCCTTTAACCCGTCGCGCTCCTACAACGCCTTCAACACGTTCGCCGTTAGCCGCGACCTGCTGCACTGGCAGGACTGGACAGGTCCCGACCTCATCGTCCCCTCAAAGCCTTACGACGAGATGTTTGCCCACAAGAGTTGCGTAGTGAAGCACAACGGCGTGGTCTACCATTTCTACTGCGCCGTTAACAACGACCAGCAGCGCGGCATCGCCGTGGCCACCAGCCAGCCCATGGGCCGCAGCGAAGTCCGCTTCCCCGCCCCTGAGCCTACAGGCCGCCGCACCGTCACCAGCCTCAACGACGGCTGGACCAGTTCCGTATGTGGCGATTCCATCGCCACCCAAATCAGCCTCCCCCATAACTTCGACGACTACTACGGCTACCGCCAGCTGCGCCACGGCAACTTGCATGGCTCTGCTATATATAATAAGATGTTCGCGTGCGAGAAGAAACCGGGCAAGCGCTACTTCCTGCAGTTCGAGGGCGTGGGAACCTACGCCACTGTCACCCTCAACGGCCACGAGTATCCCCGCGAGCTGGTGGGCCGCACGGTGTGGACGCTTGACATCACCGACGCCCTCATCAGTGGAAACAACGAGTTGCAGGTGCTCGTTGACCACCCCGCCATGAACACCGAGTCGCCCTGGGTTTGCGGCGGCTGTTCGTCGGAGTGGGGCTTCTCAGAGGGCAGCCAGCCTTTCGGCATCTTCCGCCCTGTCACCCTGGTGGAAACCGACGAAGTGCGCATAGAGCCGTTTGGCGTTCACATCTGGGCTAATACGGCATGCGACTCAGTGTTCATTGACACAGAGGTGAAGAACTACAGCTCCTCCCCACGGTATGTGGAGCTGGTCAACAAGTTTGCCGAAAAGAACGGTAGGGCGGTGTTCCGCCTTAGCCAGGGCCTGACCATAGCCGCCGGCGAGACCCGCATCGTGCGGCAGTCGGCCGCTGTAGCCGATGCCCACCGCTGGAGCCTCAGCGACCCCTACCTGTACACCCTTACCTCCATGCTGAAGCAGCCTGAGGCCTACGACGGCGATGCCAACCGTCAAGGCGAGCCGGCTCTCGTCACCACTGATGATGTCCGCACTCCCTTCGGAATCCGCTCCCTCTCCTGGCCTGCTGTGGGCAGTGGTTTTGCCGCTGCCGATACCGCCGACAATCGCTTCCGTCTCAACGGCCAGCCCGTCTTCATCAACGGCACCTGCGAGTACGAGCACCTACTTGGTGCCAGCCATGCCTTCAGTCCCGAGCAGATCCGCTCCCGCATAAAGCAAATACGCAATGCCGGCTTCAACGCCTTCCGCGAGGCCCACCAGCCCCACAACCTGCTCTACCAGCAGCTCCTTGACGAGCAGGGCCTGCTCTTCTGGAGCCAGTTCTCCGCCCATATCTGGTATGACACGTCCCAGTTCCACGAGAATTTCAAGCGCCTGCTGGTCCGCTGGATAAAAGAGCGGCGCAACAGCCCCAGCATCATCCTATGGGGTCTGCAGAATGAGAGCGTCCTGCCCCGTGACTTTGCCGAGGAGTGTACTGCCATCATTCGCAGCCTTGACCCCACAGCCTCCACACAGCGCCTTGTCACCACCTGCAACGGCGGCGAGGGCACCGACTGGAACGTAGTTCAGAACTGGAGTGGCACCTACGGCGGCAACCCCAGTGCCTACGCCGAGGAGCTGTCTCGCCCCGACCAGTTGCTCAACGGTGAGTATGGTGCATGGCGAACCCTCGACCTACACGGCCCAGCCAAATACAGCGAGGAGAGCTTCACCGCCCTCCTTGCCCTCAAGGATAGCCTCGCCCGCGTAGCCTTCTCTGCAGTAGAAATCTCAACTCTCAACTCTCAACTCTCAACTCTGTCAGGTGTCTGCGGGCACTTCCAGTGGCTCTTTTCCAGTCACGACAACCCCGGTCGCGTACAGCCCGACGGTGCCCTGCGTCGTATTGACCGTGTTGGCCCTGTAAACTACAAGGGCCTCACCACCATCTGGGAAGAACCCACACAGGGCTACTACATGTACCGCCGCCACCATGCCCACAGTGTAGACAGCGGTTTCCCCGCTGCCACCCCCGCTGACCGCAACCGCGACCTTTTGAAGGGCGAGCCAGGCTATCACTACTTCTACCGCATCAACTGTGGCGGCGATGCCTTCGTGGATGAGTTTGGGCAGCTATGGCAGGCCGATGACAGCATCATCAGCCACTCCTGGGGCCAGGACTTCCCCGGCATCCACCCCTTCCAGGCCTCGCAGCGACACATCACCGACGACATCCGGGGTACAGACAGCGACGAGCTGTTCCAGTATTTCCGCTTCGGCCGCCACCGCCTCTGGTACGACATTCCCGTTTACCCCGGCCCTCCCGCCGCTTCCGTGGTCAGCGGTATGCCCGCTGACACCACCCTCTACCGCATAGAGCTATACTTCACCGAGCCCTGGCATGGCCGCTACGACTACTCCGAGACTGCCGACTACGAAGGCCTCCGCATCTTCGATGTCGCGGTCAATGACAGCCTTGTCATCAACGACTTAGACCCCTGGGCAGAAGCTGGCTACTGTGGCACCCTGAAACGTGTGGTCACAGCCAAGGCCAAGGATGGCAGAATACGCATCTCCTTCCCTGAGGTGAAAGCCGGGCAGGCCGTTATCTGTGGCATAGCAATAAGTTGCCTGACAAGCCCCACCCCAAACCCCTCCCTCGGAGGGGAGGGGAGTATATACTGGCACTCCCTTGACACCGACACCATTTCCCGCCTGCCACGTGAAGAGCTTCCACAGGACACCGAAGCCCGACCGGCTGTAGTCTATGAGCCGCAGCCCGTTGCCCCCATGGATGTGCCGGGCATCACTTCCTTTGTCATCCATCCGGGACTGGGCCAGGAGTACGCCCTGCGCTTCCGCTACAAGAACCTTACGGGCCTCCCCGTTGTGGCCCGCATGCGACTGAAGGATGCCAACGGCACGGTGCTCGTTGACCGCGATATCACCTTCCCGCCCACGCCCGACAAGTTCCGGATGCTCTCCACCACCACCGGCACGCAAATCAATGCCGGCACATACCAGCTCACCGTTGAGTCGCTCAGCGTGGAGTTCAAGAACGTGGAGCTGCAGTAGGATATGGCGAACAGGTTTTCTGTGCCATTTTTCTTCGGATTTGTTTGGCCATTCCAGTTTTATTGTTTACCTTTGCATCCGTGTTTCATTGAAACACATCACTCTTCTGCTCAAATCTCTGACACGAACTACCACCTCGCACAAAGAGTTTTTATGAGCAAACGATTCGCACTGTTGGAGCTGCGCAATAAGCGTAGACTTCATCCATAAGTGCGAATAGGCTGTGGTAGGCCTGTGTCAGAGTATGGCAGGGGTCTACGCTTTTTTTATTTATTTATACATCATTAATATATACATTTTTATGAAACAACTAAGATTATCTTTCTTTATCGCCATGCTATCAATGGCGTTTTGTCTGACTTCTTGCGGTGACGACGATGACCCGTTGGAAGATGTGGGCATTGAGACCGGTCAAGGTGGTGGCAGTTCTACACGCGGAATTCCAACTGGCTATTACAGTTGCGGTTTCTTAGAAGCCACTGTTACTCGCGAAATCAATGATGCTACGGCCGCCGGCGACCGTAACCGCCTTAATAATTTAGGTAGAGACTGGGGCAGCTACATAGTGCTTGCCTATCATGTGGTGGACAACAATACAATCGACTTCGTTGAGGAGCATGTCGCGTTTTCTCATCCGTGGTCAGTAACACATTATTATAATAAGACGGTTGCCTCAAAGTCTATCTGCATCTACTTCACCGGCAACAATGGTGAGGGCGAGTACTGCGAACGGCTTAACTACACCCTTAATGGGGACAAAATCATTATCAACCACAGCGGAGCGTGGGGCGCTCAGAACTTGAGATACCTCAACGGCACCATTGTTAATGAGGCCGCATCGGCAAACACTGTCTACAAGAAAGTTCTTGAGTGAAGACTATACTCATGCTAAGTTCAAATTATTGTTTAACTTATTAATATCAAGAAAAATGAAGAAAACAAGTCTTTTTATCATTACCATGCTGTCAGTATTGTTAGTGAGCGCAAGTTTCGTTGCCTGCGGTGATGACGACGATAACAGCAATCCCCTCGTAGGCTTTTGGGAGGGCGACCATTCTGAAAGCTACTGGGAGGACTGGACCTTCAATTCCAACGGCACAGGCGAGCGACACACAGATGACGGAACTGTAGGTTCCTACAAGAGCTTCACCTACACAGTACTTTCCCAGGAGGAAGGAAATTCAGAAGTGTACGGAAAGACCATCTCTGGTCAGGTAAGCATTGTCTACAACAGTGGCGGCCAGTCAACCCTGCACTATTATATCTATTCAAAGTACATGGATATAAACGGCTACTCGCTACTTAAGCGATAAAAAAAGAAGTCCGGTCGCTCGGCCTTGTAGCCGGCAACCGGACTTAGTATTGATTCTTTCTAAGCAATCTCTAAGTTTGCCTACCTCATGCGTCGCAGCACCTTTTGGTAATACCTGTCGGTGGCTCTTACGCTGTATCGCGGACCTCCGTTCCAGGTGCGAATGGCTCTCTCTACGTCATTCGTCTTGTTGTACTGTGACTGAATCAGAAGGAACATCTCCTTGCTCTTGTCCACATCGTAGCGGTCGGCCAGGGTGAACTGTTTGTTGCTTCCACGGCTACGCAGAATGTTGTTGCACTCGCGCACCAGAATTGGAGTAATCTGCATGGCTCCTACCTGGTTGCCGCATACGGCATTGGGATTTCCTTCGCTCTCTACCAGAATGATTGCCTCCATCACGGGGGTCCAGTCAAACGGCTCTGAGTTGTCATTTCCATTGGCAGCCCCGGCTTGTAGGGGCATCAGGGTAAGGATTGACATACTCAGACATACTTTCTTAAGTAATCTTTTCATCTTTCTCTTATCATTTAGGGGCTTTGCCAAGGCCCTCGGTTTTATGCTTTCTTGCCGCCTAAAGCCTCACGGACGTGGCGGCATCTCCCTGAAATCGGGTGCAAAGGTACGGAAAAGTTTAGAGTTGAAAGCTGAGAGTTGAGTGTTTTGTGCGCACACAGTGCCTTTTTGTTGATGTGCGTCAACAAAAACAGGTAGTTTTGTTGGCTGTTAAGCTTTTTCTTTGTATATTTGCGCTGATATAACGAAAAGGCCCTACGGAACAACCATAAAAACTATGAAACCAAAACCTGCGCTTCTTTTTCTGTCCTTTGTGTTACTTCCTGTTGCCGCCATGGCGCAGCAGGCCTTGACCGACACCACAGCTCGTGCTGTCACCCTCCATGTGGGCTATTCGCAAGGTAACGAGGCCACCCTTGCCGGTGCTGTTGACCAGGTGACTGAGCAACGCATGAAGAAAGGTCTTGTAACCTCGTCGCTCGATGTCCTGAGCGGGCAGTCGGCTGGTGTGCAGGTTGCCACGGGCGGCAATCAGGAAGCTATGGTGTCGGCCGTGCGAGTGAGGGGCACCACCTCGCTTACAGGCGGCAACGACCCTCTGGTTATTATTGACGGCGTTGCCAGCGACCTGGCCACTCTCTCCACCATCTATCCTGCCGACATAGAGAGTTTCACCATTCTGAAGGATGCCTCAGAGACGGCCCAGTATGGCAGCCGCGGCGCTGCCGGTGTCATTGAGGTGGCCACGAAGAAGGGGCTGGCCTCGCAATTCCACATTTCCTATGACGGCACTATTGGTTTCGAATCAGTCTGCAAACGCATGCAGATGCTCAGTGGCCCTCAGTTCAGGCAGGCAGCAACGGCTCTCGGCCTTGACTACATAGACAATGGTGCCGACACCGACTTCCGCCGCTCAATAGAGCGCACTGGTTTTGTCCAGAACCACCACATTGCCTTTGGAGGAGGCTCTGACGATGCCAACTACCGCGCTTCCTTGGGCTTGATGGAACACAAGACGGTGATACAAACCAACAACCTGCGCAGCTACATGGCCAAGCTTGACATATCCCAGCAGGCCTTCAACCGTTTCCTTACTGTTGACCTGGGCCTCTTCGGCTCCCTGCAGAAGGCGGCCATGCTGCCCTTCAAACAGAAACTGTTCTACTCGGCCGACACCTTCAACCCCACCTTTGCCGATGGTGCCAATGCCGACGGCGGCTATAGTCAGGTGACGGAGGCTCTGTGGATAAACAACCCCAACTCGCTACTGCGCATGAAGCAGGACGAGGAAAACGCTCACTTCAACGTACACCTCAACGCAATACTCAATCTTGCACCCAGCTTGCAGTTGAGTGCATTCGGATCATATAGCTACAACACTACTGAGGATGCCCACTATTATCCCACTTTTGTGTGGAGCCACGGCGAGGCCCTAAGAGGCCACGACCGCAGCGAGGAGCTTATGGGCAATGTGTCGCTAAACTATACTCTCAACACGCGCTTCTCTGCCCTGACCATCATGGCGCTGGCAGAGGCAGAGAACCAGAAAGGCACGGGCTTCTTCACCACGGCAACAAATTTCTCGTCGGATGCCTACGGCTATGACAAGCTGTCGGCTGGAGCTGCCCGTCTGTGGGAAGGCACCGACTCCTATTTCACCGATGCCCACATGGAGTCGTTCCTGCTGCGTGCTCAGTACACCCTGCTCAGCCGCTACACGCTGACGGCAAATGCCCGTGCCGATGCCTCATCGAAGGTGGGGCGCAACCACCGCTGGGGCTTCTTCCCCTCGGTGAGCGGGGCATGGGTGATGAGCGAGGAGGCTTGGATGAAGCCGCTCACATTTATTCAGAGTGCCAAGCTGCGCGTGGGCTACGGGCTGTCGGGCAATCTGGGCGGCATAGACTCCTACAACTCCATGCAGAGGGCACAGCCGGTAGGCGTTGTGTCAATGGGCGGCACGCCTGTTACCACGCTCGGCATCATACGCAATGCCAACCCAGACCTTAAGTGGGAGGTGAAGCGCACGTTCAACATCGGTCTTGACCTCTCATTGTGGCAACGGCGCATAGCCCTGAGCATAGACTACTACCGCTCCAAGACTTCCGATATGCTCTATGTCTACGATGTGCCGGTGCCGCCGTTCCCCTACGACAAGTTGCTGGCCAATCTCGGCTCCATGCGCAGCAGTGGCCTGGAGATAGGCTTCGGCATCACTCCCTTGCGCAGCAGCGACATGGAGCTGACTATCAACATGAACTGGTCGTTTGAACGCAACAAGCTGCTGTCGCTCAACGGCTATTACAACGGCCAGCTGCTCACGGCTCCCGATATGAAGGGAATAGCATCGCTCTTCGGGGCTGGCTTCCACGGGGCCAGCGACGTGGTGATGCAGATTGTGGGGCAGCCGCTCGGCGTGTTCTACCTGCCACATTGCAATGGCCTTACCACACTTGCCGACGGTACGAAGCGCTATGACGTGAGCGACGAGAAGTACATCTGCGGACAGGCTACGCCACGGGCACTCATGGGGTCGAACATTGCTTTCCGCTACAGGCAATGGGACATCACCATGCAACTCAACGGTGCCTTCGGACACAAGATTTACAACGGCACGGCCCTGACATATATGAACATGCTGTCGCTGCCAAACTACAACGTTATGAGCGAGGCTCCTGCCGAGAACATCCACGACCAGACTATCAGCGACTACTGGCTTGAGCCGGGCGACTATGTCAACATAGACTACATCACCATAGGCTGGACCATTCCTGTGCGACTGCCTCAAGTGAAGAACCTGCGACTCTCGGCCTCAGTTGACAACCTGGCCACCATTACCGCCTACAGCGGTCTAACCCCCATCATCAACTCAAGCGTCATTGACGGTTCGCTCGGCGTTGACGACAAGCGCACCATGCCGGTGTATCGCAGCTACACCCTGGGACTCAGCGTGCAGTTCTAAACCCACCAACAAATCCCTTCCCAAGGAAATATGGTTTAATAACATGAGAGATTTTGAAACAAACAAAAAGAGAAACAGTAACAGAGGTCTGCCTCTGTGGCTACTGGCCATGTTCACTTTCTTCCCTTGGATAGGTGGCGTACTGCTCTGCTCATGCACCCTTGACGAGAATCCTCGCGACCAGATTGCCGAGGAAGAAGTCTACACTTCGGCCACGGCGCTAAGCCAGAACGCTGTTGCCACGCTCTACAACTACATAGGTGGCTCGGCCGACGGACAGGGCCTTCAAGGCACCTGCCGGGGCGTGTACGACCTTCAGACCTTTGGATCCGACGAGGCCATACTGCCCACACGTGGCGGCGACTGGTACGACGGCGGGCTGTGGCAGGCCATGTACCGCCATTCATGGAATGCTGGCCACGACCTGCCTAAGAATGCCTGGCTATACCTGTATCAGGTCATCACCCTCTGCAACCGCTCCCTGCACTTGCTTGACCTCCACAAAGACCTCTTTGACAGCAATGCGCAGTATGATGCCTGCCGGGCTGAGGTGAGGGCGCTGAGGGCTATATACTATTGGTACCTGACAGACCTCTTCGGCTCAGTGCCCATTGTCACCTCGGTAGATGTCTCCATGCAGCAGGTGACGCAGGCCTCCCGGGCAGAGGTGTTCAGGTTTGCCACCGAAGAGCTTATACAGTCGCTGCCGTTGCTGCCAGAGGAGAACAGCACCCACCTTGGCGACTACTACGGTCGTGTGACGCGGCCTGTGGCTCTCTTTGCCCTGGCAAAGCTGATGCTAAATGCCGAGGTGTACAGCGGCACGCCGAGATGGCAGGATGTCATAACCTATTGTGACCGGATAGAGGCCATGGGCTATTCCCTTGAGCAGGATTATGCCGTCTGCTTCGCCGTAGACAATGCCACTACTACTGAGAACATCTGGACCATCCCAATGGATAAGAACCTATACCGCAGCCAGCAGCAGAACCTCTACCGCAGCTATCACTACCGTCATGCCGCTGTCTACGGCTTTACTGCTGAGAACGGCACCTGTGCAACCCTCCGCGCCCTTTCTGTTTTCGGCTATGCCACCAGCCATGAAGACGCGCGCTTCAGCCTGAACTGCTGGGCCGACACCGTGACCGACCTCAGCGGGCAGGTTGTCACCGACCGTTTGGGGCAGCCCTTGATCTACCATCCACTTCAGGTTGAGCTTGACCTTAGCGGCAGCCCCTACGTGGAGACGGCTGGAGCCCGCATGAAGAAATATGCCGTGGACAAGAATGCACTCAAGGACGGCAAGCTTATGGATAACGATATTGTGCTGTTTCGCTTTGCCGATGTGCTGCTCATGCGGGCAGAGGCAAAGTTGAGGCTGGGGCTGGATGGACAGGCCGACTTCGATGCTGTGCGCCAACGTGTCGGCATGGAGCCGCGGCCCCTCACTTTGCAGAATCTTCTTGACGAGCGCCTCATGGAACTCTTCTGGGAGGGATGGCGCCGTCAGGACCTTATACGGTTCCATCAGTATGCCAGTTTGTACGAAGGACTTGACAGCATTGACGAGTCCGACGGACACACCTCACTCTATCCCATTCCTGCCGATGTGATGGCACTAAACCACGGCCTGAGACAAAATCCCGGATACGATTAATAACCCGATAAATCTATTTGCTATGTACGGAAAAATGAAACAACACCTCGCCCAGACCCTGAGCGAGATTCGCGAGGCCGGACTCTACAAGGAGGAGCGCCTCATTAGCAGCCCACAGCGCGCTGCCATCTCTGTGCTGGACTGCAAGTCCGGCGAAACGCAGGAAGTGCTCAACTTCTGTGCCAACAACTACCTTGGCCTTAGCGACCACCCGCGCCTCATTGAGGCCTCCAAGCAGATGATGGACCGCCGCGGCTTCGGAATGTCGTCGGTGCGATTCATTTGTGGCACGCAGGACATCCACAAGGAGTTGGAACAGGCCATCAGTCAGTATTTCAAGACCGATGACACCATTCTCTATGCTGCCTGCTTCGATGCCAACGGCGGCGTGTTCGAACCGCTGTTCACCGAGGAGGATGCCATCATCAGCGATGCCCTGAACCACGCCAGCATCATTGACGGCGTGCGCCTGTGCAAAGCCAAGCGCTACCGCTATGCCAATGCCAATATGGAGGAGCTTGAGAAATGTCTGCAGGAGGCTCAGGCCCAAAGGTTCCGCATCATCGTGACCGAAGGTGTGTTCTCAATGGACGGCAACGTGGCTCCGGTGGACAAGATCTGTGACC
>JAFTAR010000038.1 GCA_017455495.1 Prevotella sp. | reverse complement strand
GTGAAGTGGGCACTGTCGGCAAAGCCGCAGCGCTGGGCAATCTCGCTCATCGTGTACTTCGGATACTGGTCCAGCAGTTGCTTGGCCTCGTCCATGCGAATCATCAGGATGTAGTTCGCTGCCGTCAGTCCGGTGACGGCAGAGATTCTGCGGCGGAACTGCGACGTGCTCAGGCACAGCTCTGAGGCCACACGGGCCGTGTCCACCTGTCCGTCCGGCATCAGCTGGTGGATGACGGCATTGGTGTTCGACAGGAACTCTGCGTTGGCTGCCGACAGATCCTGCCGCTCTTCCTGCTGCGGTTGCTCCTGTTGCCCGTTCTGTTCTGCCGATGCCTCAGGAGCCGTTTTCTCCCTGTTCGTCTCTATCAGTTCCATGAGTTGGCGCATGCGCTGTTGCTGTTTCCGGCGATAGCGCCTCATATACCGCAGTAGCACGACGATGGCCATGCACAGCAGTACCAGTCCCACCACGATGCCTGTCACGATGCGCTGCCGTGCGGAGCGCTCGGCAGTAATCTCCTCTTGCAGGAAGTCGTTGCCAAACTCAGCATTATATCGGGCCAGACTCTCAGCCGACGCCATGTCGTAGAGCGAGTCGCGCAACAGCAGGAAGCGGTCCATCTCCAAGCGGGCACTGTCGGGCTCCGTCTGATAGAGACACTCATACAACCCCTGTCGGGCATGCATCTCGCCATACCTGTCGCCCATCTCCGCTAAAAGCTCCGCCGCCTCTCTGAAGTCGGCCTTGGCCTGTTCGGTGAGTTGCGACTTGGTTGCACCAGTCCCGTCAGCGTTCAGGGCAAGGGCCAGACGGGCCTTGCCGCGCTGGTTGAGGCTGATGGCCAGCGACTGCTGCTGTCCGCCATGCTCGCGGAAGTAGTCGATGGCCGTGGCCAGCGCCTTTTCGGCCTCGCCATACCGCTTCAGCCCGAGCAGTGCCGCCGCCTTCTGCGACAGGCGTATCATGGCCTTGTGGGGTCTGCCTAAGTGTACCTCTTTCTTATAGGCCGCCTCGGCATAGCCGGCTGCCAGCGAGTCATGCCCCAGGGCATGATACACCTCTGCCGCCATACCCTCGACGATGGCCTGCCGGTGCTCCAGTCCCGACCGGCGGGCCATCTCCAGCCCTTTCACGACGTACTTCTCGGCCTCCTGCGGCTGCCGGGCACTGATGTAGAGACCCGCCAGCGTGTTCAGACTCATCGAGATGCGTTCCTCGTCGCCGCTCTCCATGTCCAGGTCGTACACCTGTCGGGCATAGCCGATGGCCTCGGGATAGCGTCCCTGACGTACGCTGTTGATGGCCAGCACGTTCAGGCAGTCGGCCAGCGTCGTCTCGTCGTTACCTTTCTTTAATAAGGGGAGTGCCTGCAGTGCATAGTGCTCCGTCTCCTGATAGCGGCCGGCAGCATAATAGTATTCCGCAGCCCAGTACCACACATGGGCTTTTAGGGTGTCCTGCGGCGAAATCGCAGGAAACTGTATCTTTTCGTCGGTGAATTGTTCTTGAAACAATAGTGCAAAGAAGCCATTGGCTGCCCCTGCATCCTGCTTTTCTCCAAAATGCTGCAACGCCTGCAGCACCTCGCTGCTCACCTCTATGGGCTTCTGTGCCCCGCTGCTCATTGGCAGAAAGAGCAAGAGCGCTAATAAGAGTCCTGTCCGGTATATCTTTCTCATCGTGGTGCAAAATTACACATTATTTCTTATACAGGCAAGTCAAATGCCCATGAAATGGGCTGTTTTGAACAGAATAGACAAATATTTGGCTAAAATCGACAATGCCAGTCTGCGTTAATTGTAGTAATTTTGCACACAGATTTTTATATGCCTAATAATAGATTACGCCATGAACCGTTACGAGACGACAAAGGAACTGCAGCGAGGCTTAACGCTGAACAATTTCGACTGTGAGCAACTGGCCGCCGTCAAGGCCGGTGTGCTGCGGCTGATGGCCGACGGCACGCCCACGGTCGAGATAGTGGCTGACAGCATGGATATGCACCACTCGAAGTTCCGTCGTCGCGTCAAGACTGTCACCGGCATAGCCGCCGCCGACTATATCACCTTCGTGCGGATGAGCCATGCCTTCCGTCGCTGGTTCGACTGCTCGCCAATGCAATACGTCGATGCCGCTTTACTCCAGCCCTTCGGTCAGAAAGCGCCTCAGGTGAAGGTGGGTGATACCGTCTGAATCCTGTCTGCTGACCAGCGGAGTCATTGAGATGACATATTTCGGATAGTTGTCCTTGATAGCTCTCAGGTTGCCGAACTCACGCGCCCTTGTTGCTGGACGATAAAAGTCCACTTATTCCGCCGCAGCGGAATTGCATACACCTTGATTTTTGATTTGGAAACAAATGCCCACTAATCACAACTAATTTTATCCACAAATGATGATAAATATTTTCAAAGTGGTGATAAGTTCCCAATAGCGCTTCTCGCCGTAGGCGACTGTCATGGATGTTATCGCCACAACTGAATAAATATTTGTGGCCGTAATTTAAATAGAAAAAGTTGTCTTTGTTGTCTTAGTTGTCTTTAATCAGAAAAAG
>JAFTAR010000008.1 GCA_017455495.1 Prevotella sp. | reverse complement strand
CCTGGCCCGCCTGATGGAGCGTCCCAAGGCTTTGCAGGACCGTGTGTTCCGCAAGCTTTTCAAGCAGGCCGAGATAGCCGGCTATAACGATGCCGAGCGCCGGCTGTACTACGAGAGCCGGAAGGAATACTGGGACTACACCAGCACGATGGATACTGCCTTGAACAAAGGCCGGGCGGAAGGCCGGGCAGAAGGGCTGGCGGAAGGACTGGCTGAGGGCGAGGCTAAAGGACGTGCAGAAGGTCTGGCCGAGGGCGAGGCCAAGGGGCGTGCAGAAGGCGAGGCCATTGGGGTTAAGAAGAATTCGATGGATAATGCCCGCAAGATGAAAGCCAAAGGCTTTTCCATAGAGGATATTGCCGATGTAACCGGGCTTACTGTGGAGGAAATAGAACAGCTCTGAACCTTTTTCACGAATTGAGATAAATGGCTTTTCACGAATTGTGATAAATAGGACTCACTAATTATGATAAATATTTCTCCTAATTAGTGAATTGTATTTCTCCAAATTAGTGAATTGTATTTCTCCAAATTAGTGAACAGCATTTCTCTCAATTAGTGAAAAAATAATTGGCGAATCGCATAGCGGTTCGCCAACCATTTTGGGTATAGCCTTGGTTGCTCCAGGCAGGGTTGTTCTTTATCTGACAATGACCTTGCGGACAGAACCGTCAGCCATGCGCACTATGTTTAGACCACGCTGCGGAGCCTGCAGTAGGCGGCCATCGGCAGCAAAGCGCGACTGCTCTGTCTGAGACTGGACTTCAGCAGGAGTGATGCCGGTTGCCGTGTTGGTGAAGAAAGGAACCTGCACCTTGGCACTGTTGGCGATAGAACCGTCTAAAGTGTTCACAAGCAGCACTGCTACATAGAGGTTGTGAGTGTTTATGGCATTGCGCAGGACAGAAGAAGAGGGCAGCGACAGCGTGTAGCTCACGACGGCGGGCTCGGCGGCGTCTATGGTGACCTGCCCGGCCTGGTTCACACCGCCCACATAGCTGCTGGACAGTGCAACGTCGTTGAAGTAGAGACCACGGACGCTGGACGTGCCATACTTGCCGCCACTTGCAAAGAGTGCCAGGTCGGCATCCACCTGCGATGAAGTGTACTGATAGTAGTAGTTGCTCTGATTCCAGGCACTGGTAGTGCCGGTAAGGCTGTCACCAATGAGGACAAACTCCACGTTGTACTTGTCGCCATCAATGATACCTTCGATGACAGCTGTAGCAGTGACCTGTGTGGTGTCTTCATTCCATTCGCCCGTGACGGTGGCACCGACGAGAGCGGGGATGGAGGCAAGGTAGTCAAAGGTGTAGTGTATGCCGAATGCTTCGTTGGTGTCTCCGTAATAGGGATCGGTGAGGCCCATGCGGTCGACCGAACATTCAGGAGCCCCGTCAAAGTTGATGCTGGCATAGTTGTTGAGCGGGATGAACATGGCATCAGAGGTGTTGTACTGGTGTACGGCAATGCCGACGAAGCGGTCGCCATAGGCTTTGCGCAGCATCTCCATTCCTATGTAGCCGCGGGGGCACCAGCCGCAGCCTGTGCCTGTGTACTCCTCAACGGTGACGTTTTTGGTAATCTGTCTTGATGTTGAGGCAAAGACACCGCTGATGCTCTTTGTGGCGGCAGCGTTCTCCTCGCCGTTAACCTTGGTGATGGTGAGCTCGTAGTGCTGCGTCTTCTCAGTGTCGGCCGAGTTGAAGTTCAGCTTGAAGTAGCCGTTTTCGCCAAAGGCCACACCGTTTAAACTGGCCTGCTTCTCGGCAGACTCTTGTCCGTCGATGCTCAGCACGTAGCTGATGGTGTTTATTTTGGCCTCGCCCATGTTCTGAAGGCTGAAGGTCTGTTCAGAGCTGCCGCCGAATGGCACGATGAAGGCACTGTGTGCCAATGGCTCGGCTGCGTTCTGTGCAAAATCGCCCTCAACGATAGCCTGGATGCTGAGGTTGCCATAGCTGCTGCCAAAGCTGTAATAGCCCGTTCCTTGGCCGAGGTTGCCATATACATACATATCGTAAGAGCCAGAACCCTCATTGACAGCTGAAATGGGATAGTTCGTACTGGTCTGGTTATAGTCATATCCCATGAGGATGGCATCGTAGGAAGAGAGGTCGAGGGTGACGGGGGTGCTGAGTGTAAACTCATTCCATCCAACATTTTTTCCGCGAACATCTTCACTGACAATGGCGTTCTGAATATAGCCGCCAACGACAGGGAGGATGTATACATGGCTAATGGAAGTGGACTGGGCCAAGGCCACGCGCATCTTGACCACCTTGGCACCGTCAAAGGCCTGGATGGCACTGACGGGCAGGTAGATATAGGCTCCAAGAGTACCTGTGGCATAACTGCCTACGCCCAAGCCACTGGTGGAATAGCTGTCACTGGTGTAGCCGCCCATGATGATTTGTGCAAACGCACCGCTGAATGACAGCAACATGGCTGTCAGGGAAAGTAATAGTTTTTTCATGCTGGTAATATTTTATTATTCCTATCTAACAATCTTTTTTATTGCAGCCCCGTTTGACAGGCGCACAATGTTCAGGCCGCGCTGCGGCTTGTCTGTATGCAGGCCGCTAAGGGTGTAGCACTGCTGGGAAACAGCAGCCGTGCCGGGGAGGCTGATGGCAGAGGGGTCTGCATAGACGAAGTTGAGCGTGAGGCTTGGTCCGTAGCCTATTATATTGTTGCCGGCACTCTCTATTACCTGGCCGAAACGGCTGGTCTGTGTTATATTAAATACATGAATCTGCAGGGTGGCCGTCCAGGAGGCATACTGTCCGGCTTCTGGAATCCACTCTGTTGCAATGTTTTCGTCATAGTCGCCAGCAACAATATTCTTGGGTGAGTAGCCCGTGGCAGAGAGAGTCATGCAGTTGCCAAAGGCGCATGTCTGCCACTCCCCGCCCGGCTTGTCGTCAATCATCTCATACATTGACACGGCGGCACGTTGTCCCTTAGTGTTCCTGGCTTTGACGGGCACCACCATCTGTCCCTCGGCATTGAGGGTGCTTATGGTGATGACAGCGCCGTTGGGCAGGGGGTTGCCGTCAAGGTCGGTAAAGACAAAGGTGTCGTTGTCCATTTCTACCTGGGCTTGCAGACTCATTGCCGCAGCAAACAGCAGGGTGCAGAGTGTAAAGATTTTCTTCATAAGCATATTTGTACTGTTTGTTCACTTCCGAATATATGATTCTTTATTCCTGTTGGGCCGTAGTGGCCACGGGCTGGCTCACCACCTGCATCACGCCGCGCGGGTCGCTGAAATTGTAGACGAAGGCAACCACAGCCAGCTGCTCTGGGTTGTAGGCAGGCTCCACCTGCAGGCTGTAGGTGAAGTCCTGCTGCTGGCCCTGTGGCAGGGCTATGGCCTCGCCCCATGTGCCGTTGATGGCGGCGCGCAGCACGTGGTTGTGCTGGTAGTTGCGGTTGGTGCTGCCGTCGGGCATGCGCTGGTAGGCGTTGATGCCGTTTTCTATGAGCCACACCTGAAGCATGCCTTCTATGTCCTCCTGGACAGCTGCCACGGTGATTACAACGCTGCCCTGCCGGCGGTCGTGGCCTAAGGCGGCCTGTACCCTCAGGTTCACTGGGGCCATCTTGGGCTGCTTGGACTCCAGGTCTTCAAAGAGGTCGTAGTCCACCTTTGGTGTCCACCAGTCGGTGGACAATGGCCCGTCGCTCCGGTCAATGACGCCATAGGGCTGCATTTCTATATTCCAATAGTTGTAGTAGACATCGCCCAGGTCGGTGGCCAGCCCTTCGGCATTCTTCTGCGGCTTCACGCCTAAGGGCCCTGAGTGTATGGCCACGCCAATGATGATGTCCGACCCGTACTTGCGCTGTAGGCCAGCCACCAGCTCGGTGGCGTTTGGACAGTTGATGCAGTCCTGCCCCGTGAAGTCCTCCACCAGTATGTGGCGCTGCATGGGCTGGAAGATGTCCACTTGAGGCTCGGTGGGCTTGGTAGCTGTGGTGTCAACTTCGTGTCGTGCCACCTGTTGCAGCCGGTCGGACTCGCTTATGTTGTCGCAAGAGGTGAGACAGGCGGCCAGAGTGCAGGCTATGAGCAAAGCGGTGATTTTCATGTTGACGAGTAGGGCGATGTTAGAAATTGTAGTTATAGCTTAGTGTAAGACCCTTCTGTGCGGGAATCCAGCGGCAGACGCCGCCCGAGCAATTGTAGCCGGCGCGGGTGCGGCCGAAGCCTGCCTGCAGGCGGTGGGCGCCATTGCTGTAGGTAACCAGAGCCTGATAATAGTGGTTGTGGGTGTCGTTGCTGTAGTAGGCCGGGTCGCTATGGCCGCTGTTGTACATATCGCTCACGGAAAGCATCCAGTGGGGCACGAGCGAGAGTTCGGCCAGGCCAAACAGCCAGTCGCCCTCATCGTCGTCGGTGTTTAGGTACTGTGCCTCCATGCGAAGGGTGGTCTTCGGGGAGAGCTGCCACTTGGCATCGGCCACAAAGATGTTGCTGCGTATGATGCCTCCCTCGCCCTCCACGATGGTCTTGTTGTAAAGCTGGTTCATATACATCAGCGTGAGCTTGAAATCTCTGGTGAGTTTGCGGCTGAGCTGCACGTCAAGGTCCTGATAGTAGCTCTGGGGCCCCCACTTGAAGAAGCTGGAGGTGTAGCCCTCGGTACCTGCCAGCCTGAGGAGGGACTGGGCGGCAGAAGGGCCAAGCGCACTGCTGCCGTTGAAGTGGCGGTTGATGGCTCGCACATAGCTGTAGTTCACCTTGACATTCATGCCATACTTGCCGCCAAGTGGTGTGAGGCGCCTGAAGTTGTAGCCCAGTTCGGCCTGGTAGGCCCATTCGCCGTCGGCCAGTTGCGTAGCGTATGGATAGAGGGCGGCCAAGGCATAGGTATGGTCCTGTGTGAAGGCAGGGAGATGGTTTATGGCGGAGGAAATGCCCATCACGGTGCGGTCGCTCTTGAACGACATGTTCTCAGAGCGCTTGGCCTGCAGCAGCAAGCTCAGGCCACGCCGGGAGTATGAGGCGCTAAGCATGGCCACGTCGCCTTTATGGAAGATGTAGCCATTGGCCTGTGCGGGGTCGTCGGTCTTGCGTGCGTACTCGGCCAGCAGACTCCACGGGCCGTGGTTGAGGTTGGCTCGCACCTCCCATGCATTCACGTGCTCAGGCTGTGCCACACTATAGGTGGTGATGGCATAGCCTGTGGGGGTTGGCTCTTCCACGTCGCGGGTGATATAGCTCTCCTTCTGATAGCGGTTCACCCAGGATATGCCCAGCGTGAGGCGTGTGTCGTGCTGTTGCAGGGCTGGCAGCAGGTCGTCAAGGCTCACCTCGGCATCGGCACCGGCCACATAGCCGTGGTTCCATTCCCAGTAGTGGCGCTGGCGGCCCCCAAGTACCTTCACGGCAACACCGCGAAGGGGCTTCAGCACGAGACGTGCACCGAGCAGGGAGTTGTCAATGCCCAGCGCCCGCTCTTCATAGGTGCGCAGGATAAAGCCGGAGCCAAACTGCTCGTAGTAGGTGCCTACGGTGAGTTCTGCCAGGGAGGGGCGCGAAGGGTCTTTCTGTGGCAGGCGTCCCTTAACGTAGAAATGGGGTACGCCCCAGCCCTTGAAGTCGTTCTCAAAGCCTGGCAGGGGGTGCTCAAGGTATTCCAGACGTGCTCCAGCCTCAAAGAGACTGTGCTGTAGCTGTAGGTCTACATAGGTGTTAGTGAGGATGTCGTCAGTCTTTGATGCACCGATGGCTTCATCAGTCTGGGGTATAAGGATGTCGCTCTGTATGCTGCCCTTCAGCGTGAGCCTGTTGTCTTGCTGGGCGGGGGAAGCCACTGAGAGCAGAAGAGTGAAAAGAAGAATATTGCAGCGCTTCATTTACTTGAAATGAGTTCTCGTACTTTCTCTATTAGCTCAGCCTCGGCACCTTCGGTATACCCGTTGTGCCGGTAGACTATCTGTCCCTCACCGTTGACAATGAGGACATAGGGAATCGTCTGGATACCGAGTGCGCGCTTGAAGTCGCTATTGGTATCAAGCAGCACGTCGTATTCCCAGTTGTGGCTGTTGACCAGTGGCTTTACTTTATTCACGTTCTGCCCCACATCAATGCTGACGGCAAAAATCTTTACGCCCGTTTCCTCCTGCCATTCTTGGTAGACCTCGGAAATGGCATCAAGCTCACGGTTGCAAGGCTTGCACCAGGTGGCGAAGAAGTCAATGATAAACGGCTTGCCGTCGTTGCTCAGCTCGGAAGTGTTGACGGTGTTGCCGTCAATGTCCCTCAGCGAGATGCTCGGAAGCTGCGCTGACAGCATGCCTGCTACTGCCAGTAAAATAGAGACAACAAACAATCTTTTCATACCTTATTTCTTAGTCTTTGTGTTCGAAACAGACCGCAAAGATATAGCTTTTTCTTGGATAGAGCAAAGAAAAAGCTGTTTTTTTGTTTGTCAGCCCCCAAATATCACTACCTTTTGGTATGATGCCAGGGGCTTATTTCCTGAACTGCCACCAGTCAAGGCGAACATCGCCGTTGGCCTGGCTGAAGCAGATGTAGAGGTCGTGGACGCCAGCCACTTTCCTTACCTTCGCGGTGAAGGCCTGGTAGGTGTCGGCATTGCCTGTGGCGGCGATGTTGACAGAGCCGATGGCGGGGCCGTCCTGGCTGTCAAGGCGGAGGGTGACGGTGCAGCTGCCTGTGGCGGCGGCGGTGATGCTGAAGCGCTTGGCACCACGGCCGAAGTCAACGCCCCGCAGGCGGATGAACTCGCCGTCGTTGATGTCGTAGACGTACATGTTGCGGCGGCCGGTGGAGTAGGGCATGTCGGCCACCACGCCGGTGTTCTGGATGCCCATCTTTGCCGACTTCAGGCCGTAGCCCCAGGCCATGGTCTCGGCCTCCACGCGGCGGTAGGGGTTAAGCCAGCTAAGCTGTGTCATGGGCTGCTGGTCGAGCCAGTAGGGCACTTCCTCAATGGTGCCGTCAGGGCGGTAGGTTATCTCCGTGGCCGACACGCTGCGGCGCTCATGGTGCGTGAAGGTCTCAAGGTGCATCAGGTCGTAGTTCTGGCCGAAGACGTAGGTGTGGCCCTTGAAGTCGCAGATGCCCGGATGGTTGCCGCGGTCGCGGGGAGTGGGGCGCATGATGTAGCCCATGCTCTGCCAAGGCCCTGTGGGCGAGTTGCTCATGGCATAGCCCAGGGCTTCAGGGCAGCAGGTGCTGGCAAAGGCTAAGTAGTACTTGTCGCCACGGCGGTAGAACCACGGGCCTTCCTGGTAGTTTTCAATATGAGGCAGGCGCACCACGCTGTCCTTCAGAGAGATCATGTCGTCGTTCAGGCGGGCATAGAACGTGTGGGGATTGCCCCAGTACATGTAGGCCTGGCCGTCGGCATCGGTGTAAACCGTGGGGTCTATGTCGAACCAGTTGCTCTGGTCCCATACCAGCGGCCCGCCTATGGGGTCGTGGAAGGGACCGTAGGGCGAGTCGGCCACGAGCACTCCTATGCCGTGTCCGTGGAGCGGGGCGTAGAGATAGTACTTGCCGTTGCGCTCCACAGTCTGAATGGCCCATCCGCCGTTGTCGCGGCTGCGCCAGGAGAAGTCCTTGAGCGAAGCCACTGCACCGTGCTCCGTCCAGTTCACCATGTCGGTGGTGCTCCACAGCAGCCAGTCGTACATGAAGAAGCCGGCCGAGCTGCGCTCGTTGGGGTCGACGATGTCCTCGGGCGAGGCATCGTGGGAGGTGAAGAGAAACAGCGTGTCGCCCACCACGAGCGGCGAGGGGTCGGCGGTGTATTTCGTCTGGAACAGGGGCAGGTTGACCTGTGCCTCGCCCCTCACGGCGGCTTGCAGCAGGAGCGAGTCGCTCTGGTTTGTGGGCTGCTGTGCGTAAGCCACGGTTGTCATGGCTATCAGCAGTGCCTGTAAGATAGTCTTGTTCATAGTTCGGTTTTTATTGTTGGTTAAACGGATTCTGCTGTCCAGCCCTAAGGAAGACGGGTATGCGGGCTTTGTCAACAGGAGTGGTCACCGTCTGGCCGCCATCATAGTGCTGGCCGGTGCGGCAGTCGGTCCAGCCGCCGGCGTTCCTTGGCAGGTAGGTGTTCCACTGGGTGACGCCCGGCTCGGTGACGGGACTGATGAGCAGCGCCGGACCGAACATGTACTCATGCTTCTGCTGCAGGGCAACGGGGTCGTCGGCAAAGTCGAACACCAGCGGGCGCATCAGCGTGTAGCCCTCTTCGGCAATGCGCCGTGCACACTGCTCCAAGTAGGGGCGCAGCTGTTCGCGCTGGTGCAGGCACTCGGCAATGATGGCCTGAGCCTCGGGGCCGTAGTTCCATGGCTCCGTGTTGCTCATATAGCCGTGGACACGCATCAGGGGGAGGTAGACCGAGGTCTCTATCCAGCGCAGCATGCGCTCAATGTAGTCCTGGTTGGTGTACTGGTCGCCGGGGCGGAAGAAGCCTCCTGCGTCGTAGGTCCACCATGGAATGCCGGCAGCCTGTACTCCTAAGCCTGCCACTATCTGGCGGCGGAAGGTCTCCCAGTCGTTGCCCACATCGCCGCTCCACAGGGCAGAGCCGTAGCGCTGTATGCCGGGGAAGCCGCAGCGGGTCAATATGAAAGGCGAAGCCCCCCCTACGGCCCCCGAGGGGGCTTCTATAGTATTGCTGATGGAAGGGGCTATAGTGCCCCCCTCGGGGGGCGAAAGGTGGGCTAAGCCCTCGTACACCGTCTTGTTAACCAGCAGGGGGTAGACGTTGCGCACCTGTTCGCCGGCCCAGCGGCCACGGTTCACGCGGCGGCCCGCGAGGTCGTCGTTCTCAGGTTCGGTGGCGTCCTGCCACCAGGCATCAATGCCAAGGGGCACGAGGCGCTCGCTGAAGTTGCGCCAGTAGGCAGCGGCTGCGTCGGGGTTGAAGAAGTCTATCCAGTCGGTGCCGGGTATGTAGTAGTCGGAAGCCAGCATCTCGCGGCCCACGTCGCTGTTCTTGTCAATCTTTGACCATACGGAGACCATCAGCCTTACGCCCATGCTGTGCAGGCTGTCGGTCAGAGCGCGCGGGTCGGGGTAGTAGTCCTCGTCAAAGCGCATGGAGTTCCAACCGTACTTGCCCCAGTACTGCCAGTCCTGCACTATGACGTCAAGGGGCAGGCCCTCGCTGCGGAAGCGGTTGGCCGTCTCCAGGATTTCCTGCGACGAGTGGAAGCGCTCGCGGCAGTGAATGTAGCCCAAGGCCCAGGAGGGCATGAGCGGGCAGGGGCCTGTCAGCTCGCGGTAGGTGGCGATGACTTCGTCGGGGGAACCGATGAACACGGTGTAGTCGACGGCATTGGCCACGGGCGAGCGGAACACGGTCTCCTCGCGTACCTTATTATAATATAATACAGGGCGGTCGTCCTTTGTCAGCTCTGCCGTCACAGTGTGGCGGCCTGCCGTGAGGTGTACTATGGCTGAGGCGGTGGGCGGCAGCCAAAGGTTCTGCATGTTGATTACCACCTGCCCGTCAATGACGAGGTTGTGGCGGCGAGCCATCTTCTGGCCAACGTCGAGCAGCAGCGAGTAGTCGGCTGTCTCGGCTATGTCAAGCTCGGCCTGGAAGATGTTGTGCTGGCGCACCTCCTGGCTGCCCCCAGTGGTGGTGGTAACGTTTACCACCTCTGTTGCTCCAGGTGACTGGCTTGACGGCAAAACCGTCAAGCGCACTTGCCGGCTGCAGGGGTTGAACTCGGTCATGCCGTAGTTGTTCCAGAGGATGCCGTAGCCCTTGCTTGACAAGAGCATGGGCAGCGAAATCTGCGTGTTTACCTGTGTGAGGCGGCGGGACAGTCCGCGCACGTTGCTGTAGCCGTCCTGGAACTGCCCCAGGCCAAAGAGGTACTCATCGGCCGGCGAGGCGAAGGAGAGCGTGGCCTCGCTGCCGTCCATCCGGTGGCAGGTGGCGGTGAAGACGGTAGCTCCGTTCCTGTCCTTCACGCTGACGGTCTGGTGTATGCTGTCAACGACGGTACAGATGTCGGCATTGGCCACCTCGCCGTGCATCGCGCCCTGTTTCCCGGCGGGAAAACCGCCGGGCACACTACTGCTCACGTATATCCAGTCGGGCAGGTCGCTTGTGGCTTCTGCTTCAGCATACTGAATGCGCACTGCGTTGTGGGCAACAGTGGTGACGGTGAGGCGGCCACGGCCGAAAGGCACTGCGTTGCCCTGTAGCGGAAGGCCTGGGGAACTGCCCCTCACGCTGTTGAGGAAGGCGACCATCTTCTGCAGGTTTTCCTCGCTGTACATGCCAATGCCGTGGCCTCCCCCGGGCACGAAGGTGGCCTCGCAGCGCACTCCGGCAGCCTGGAGCAGCTCGTAGAACTTCTTTCCCTGGCAGCAGGGCACCACGTTGTCCTGCTCGCCATGGAAGATGATGACGGGCGGGTCGTTAGGGTCTATATAGTTTGTGGCGCTCAGGCCGACGTACTTGTCGGGCTCGCGGTCTATCTTGGATGCCAATAGCACGTCCTCCGGGCTGTCATTACCCATGGTGATGTGCTCGCCGCAGTCCATGGCAGTGAGGTCAACGGGGCCGGACCAGTCGCAGGCGGCATTGACGGTGCTCGCCATGTTGGTATAGTTGCCCACGGAGCCTTCCAGGTCAAGAGTTATTGAACCCACCGTGGCTGTTCTCATGCCGCTGGTGGTGGCTGCAATGGATGCCAGGTGTCCGCCTGAAGAGAACCCGCTCGTGGCGATGAACGAAGTGTCGAACTTATAGGTGGCGGCCTCGCCGCGGACGAAGCGTATCACGGCACGTATGTCGTGCAGCTGTGCCGGCCACTTGGCATCCATGCTGCTGCGGTGGTTGGGGCACACCACGGCATAGCCGGCGTTGAGCAGGGCATTGACAATGGTGCCCAGGTCGGCCTGTCCCTTGCCGCTGTTGCTGAACCATGCACTGCCGTAGATGTGGATTACCACGGGGTAGGCAGGGCGCTCCTGTGCCGGCAGGTAGATGTCGCAGGTGTGGAAGGCAAGGCTGTCGCCGGCGTAGTTCACGTCCTTCCACTGCTGGCTGGTGTGCAGCTCGGCCTGCTGCTGGAATCCGCCGAAACCGCCGGCGGGCTGTGCCATGGTGCCTGCTGCAACAAACAGCACTGCCAAGGCAAAAAGTGTCCTAATCGTTCTCTTCATAGCTGTTTTGGTGTTTTAACGCAAAGGGAGCCGCGTCTTCCCGACGCAGCACCCAGAGCGTTTTAAAACGTAAGATCTAACTAAATACTTTAAAATCTCAGTGAAAACCAAAAAAATGTATTTTCGTCAGACATTCTTCTTCTATGGTCTATGCACCTGTGGTGGTGTAGACAGGGTTCTGCTTCAGAGCATTGTTCTTAAGCAACTCGTCGGTCGGGATTGGCATGAAGTACTTCTGCTCGTTAGGCTGCCAGTCACGATAGTAGTGCCAGTTCTTAGCCTTGTTGGGATCGCCCTTAGGCAGTCCAACACCTTGCGGATAGTCGCACTCTACGTGAGTCTTGAGAATGTCGCTGCGGAAGAGGTCGTGCTTGAGGTTCCACTCCTGGTTGAACTCCTTGCGGCGCTCCTGAAGAAGAGCCACTTCCCACACCTCGGCCTTGCCTGCGAATGGCTGGCACAGACGCTCCTGCTTGCCATTGAGGTTGAGCACGATTCCGTTGTTGGTCACGTCGGTATAGTAAGCCTTTGCATCGGGCACGGCAACTGTTGCCTCGCTGAATGGAACGGGATAGTATTCGCGCGAGTTGTCGTAGCCGCCATATCCCCATGTAGCATCGGCATTCATGTTCTTATACCAAGTGGTGAACTTGGCGGTCAGCTCGGCAGCGTGGCCCACCTCGTCGTTACCGAATGCACGGTTACGAATCTGGTTGATGATGCCCCAAGCCGTTGCATCGTTGCCGCCGTTAAGACGGAACAGGCACTCTGCGTAGTCAAGCAGCACTCCCGAGTAGCGCTTGTAATAGTAGTGGCAGGGTGAGTGGGGAATGTCCCACTGGCAGCGGGCCAGACGCCAGTACTTCATTGACCAGATGGCAGGAGCGTACTCACCGTCACCATTGCGGAACATGAAGTCGTTGTTTGTGGCGTGTATGGGAGCTGTGCGGTCGTTCTGGTTGTCGGTCACCTGGCCGTCGGCATTGTCAAGTCCAATGGTGCACTGCACGAAGGGGTTGTAGCCCCATGTCTGTGCGCCACGGTATTCCTCGGGCAGGTCAACGACGGGCGATGTGCACATAGAGTAGTCGCGGCGCTTGTCGCCAAGTTCAAAGAGGAAGTATATCTCCCATGAGTTGTACTGCGAGCCCCAGCCGCCACCACCGTTGGTGGAACCGGCAAAGAAGTTGTTGAAGATGTGGCAGTCCTGGCTCCAGCTGCTGTAGTTGCCCTTGCCCATGTCCATTACAACCTGCCATACGGCCTCCTTTGACCAGGCCTCGTCGCCGTCCCACAGGGTGGAGTATGAGCGGTTCAGCTCGTATGTGCCGCTGTTGATGACCTTCTCCAGGGCATTCTTGGCCTTCTGCAGGCTCTCCTGGCTGGTGTTGCTGTCATTGTTGGCACGGGCACGGAATGCCTTCCACATGTATGCCTCGCCAAGGTATGAGAGAGCCATACCCTTTGTGGCGCGTCCGTACTCATTGTTCAGAGGAGTCCAGTCAAGGTCCTCGGAAGCATCTTCAAGGTCCTGGATGATGAAGTCCCAGAGTTCCATGTCGTTCTCCACGGCAGGCTTGTTGGGGTGTGTGACGTATGACTCGCCAGTGCCCAGGGTAGGCACCTTGCCCCAGTTCTGAGCCAGGAACATGAAGAAGTATGCGCGCAGTGCCTTTGCCTCGCCGCGCATAGACTTAAAGCTGCTCCAGGCAGGGTCGCCGCTGCCTTCCAGTCCGGCGAGGAACACGTTGCAACGGTCAATGGCACGGTAGGCGTACTGCCAGCCCTTGCGAAGCTCCTCTTCGTCGGCAGTCCAGTTCTGTATTCCCCAGTTCACGTCCCAGCCTGTGGCCTGAGTGTCAAGGGTGGGGTGGCAGCCCAGGAAGAGCTGTGGCTTGTAGTTCCAGCCGTCGGCAATGTTTCCGTCGGGGAACAGACAGTCGTAAATGCCCGTGAGGCCGCTTTGTGCGTGGGCTTCGTCTGCAAACATGACATCTGCTGGCAGTATGTCGTAGTGGTCTACCTCAAGGAACTTGTCGTTGTCGCACGACGTGAAGCCTATGCACATCGTTCCTAAGGCAGCAACCATTAATGATTTATTGATAGTATTCATTATTGTTCGGTTTTTAATTTGTTATAATGTCCCAATTGTCTTAAGTCTCATTATCTCTTAGAACCGCACGTTAAGGCCAACGGCGTATGTGCGGGGCGAAGGATAACGGCCTGTGTCAAGACCGGTGAACACCAGTGAGCCCTGACCGCACTCGGGGTCGCCATACTTGTTGTAGTTAGAGATGGTGAGCAGGTTGCTGACTGAGAGGTTGATGCGTGCCGAAGTGAGCTTCAGGGGAGCGATGAGGTTACGCGGGAAGGTGTAGCCAATCTGCACGTTGTTGATCTTAAAGAAGTTGCCGTTCTTCACCCACATGTCCGAGCAACGGGTGTTGTGGTTGTTGTCAAGGATGGTGAGGCGGGGCAATGTGGCGTTGGGGTTCTGGGCTGTCCATGAGTCATGGAAAGCGTCCTTCAGCACTGCGTTCTTTGACTCGTCGCCGCTGCCGATGGTCTCAAGGCGCATGGCAGAGTAAGAAAGGATGTCCTGTCCAAACACGCCGTAGGTGTAGATGGAGAAGTCCCAGTTCTTGTAGTTGGCTGTAAGAGTGAGGCCGTAGTTGAAGGTGGGGAATCCGTTGCCAATGATGGTCATATCGTTGTCATCGATGATGCCGTCACCATTGAGGTCCTTGAAACGAACGTCGCCAGGGGCGGTGAATCTGTTCTGGGCGTAGAGGTCCTGCACGTCGGCATCTGTGAGCGCAGGATTGTTGGCCTTTGCAATGTTGCGGGCGTTGGCGTTCATGGCGTCAATCTCTTCCTGCGAGCGGAAGATGCCGTCGGTTACATAGCCGTAGTAAGAACCTACTGCATAGCCCTCACGGCAGACGCTGTGGTTGCTCCAGAAGAAGCCGTTGGTGTCTACTGTCTGAGCGTTGGAACCGTCAATAGTGGTGCCGTCGTTGCCGCCGCCGCAATCGTTGAAGATGTCCTCGTCAAGCTTGGTAATCTTGTTGCTCAGGGTTGAGCCGGTCAGGGTTGCACCGATGGTCCAGTCGTTGTTCAGGCGCTTGTTGTAGTTCAGGCTGAACTCGAAACCGCGGTTGCGAATCTCGCCGCTGTTGGTATACACGTTGTCAAAACCGGTGGAGCGACGCACGCTCTTGTAGAGCAGCATGTCCTTAGAGTAGCGCACGAAGTAGTCAAGGGCTACGCTGAGGTCGCCGCCGAGGAGTGTGAAGTCAAGACCCACGTTCCACTGCTCGTTGGTCTCCCACTTCAGGTTGGTGTCAATAACCTTTGAGTAAGCCATACCATTGACAGTGGTGAAGGAGTTGTTGGCACCGCCCAGGGAGTAGAAGTGGTACATGTTGCTGGCTGTGCTGAGCTGGTTCACGCTCAGGTTGGTTGCACCGCCGGCATTACCGGTCTGGCCCCAGCCTATGCGAAGCTTAAGGTTCTGGACAGCATCGATGTCCTGCATGAAGCTCTCCTCGCTGATGCGCCAAGATGCAGCTACTGAGGGGAATGTACCCCAGCGGTTGCCGGGTCCGAAGTTTGAGGAACCGTCGCGGCGTATGGTGGCGGTGAGGTTGTAGCGGTTCATGAAGCCGTACATCACGCGGCCGAAGTAAGATATGAAGCGCGTCTGGGCGTTGAATGCGCCGTTGCCGTCGCGCGAATCCATATTATTAGTGAGGCCCAGGTCACGGATCATGCCGTCCTCGGGGAAGCTGTTGGCACCGGCCGACACCCAGTATCCGTAGCTCTTGCTGACGCTGTTACCCAGCATGGCGGTGATGTCGTGCTTGTCGTTGCTCCAGTTATAGGTAAGGTAGGTCTCAATGCCCTTGCTGTAGCCCGTGCTCTGTGAGAGGTTGAAGCTGTTGTTGGCATTGCCGCCGTTGGCCACGTAGTACTCCACGCCCTCGTTGTAGCGGTATGAGGGAACGGTCCATGAGTAGCTGTCGTTGCTGGTGTAGTCATACGAGAAGATGCTCTTCAGGTGCAGACCCTTAAGGAGGGTGATGTCAGCATACATGTTTGCCAGCAGGCGGTTGTTGCGCGATGGGTTGTCAAGGCTCATCTGGGCAGCGTAGTAGTTGTCCTGGCCACCGAGCAACTCGCTGTTGGCACCAGAGATGTACTGGTACACACCGTATGTGCCGTCGGCATTAACCACGTTGGGGCTGACGATTCTCTTTACGACATTACCATTCTCGTCGGTGTTCTCAACGATGTAGTCCATGGTTGGGGGCAGGGAAGCGTAGTCGCGCATGGATGACAGGTTACCGTTGTTGTTGATACCGCGGTTGCTGCCGCGCGAGATGCCGTGGGTGAAGTTCAGGTCGCCGCCCACTTCGATGAAGTCGGCCACCTGTGCCTTGAACGTGCCGCGCAGGTTCATGCGGCGGTAGCTGGTGTTGACGACAACACCCTGGTTGTCCATGTAGCCGGCCGAGAAGTTACCCTGCATCTTGTCGTTGCCGCCGCTGGCGGTGAGGGTGTAGTTCTGGCGCAGGGCGCTGCGGGTCATTTCCTTCTGCCAGTCAATGAACTTGCGCTGGCCGTCGTATTCAGCCCTCCAGATAGCCATGCCCGGCTCGCCACCGGTGGCAGCGCGTGCCAGACGGATGGAAGCGGCATAATCGTCGGGACCTACGGTGTCAAAATAATGTGAAACAGTCTGTATGCCCCAGTTGGCAGAAGCCTCCACATGGACAGCGCCGCGTGAGCCGTGCTTTGTGGTAATCATCACAACGCCGTTAGCACCGCGTGATCCATAGATGGCTGTTGCAGAGGCATCCTTCAGAATCTCTATGCTCTCAATGTCCTGCGGGTTCAGGAAGTTTGCATTGTTGCCTACCTGCACACCGTCGACTACGTAGAGAGGATCGGCACTGCCGTTGATGGTTCCCACACCACGGATGCGCACCTGAGCCAGAGCGTCGGGCGAGCCGTCCTGCTGGGTAACGATGACACCAGGAGCTGCACCCTTCAGACCGTCGGAGAGGTTGATGGGCACGCGCTTCAGCATCTGCTCTGCGTCAATGCTGGCAACAGAGCCGGAAATGTCGCTGCGGCGGGCAGTACCGTAACCGATTACCACCACGTCGTTCAGGGTCTGTGAGTCCTCCTGCAGAGTCACATTAATGTTCTGGCGTCCACCAACACTTACGCGCTGGGTGATATAGCCAACGTAGGAAATCTCAAGCTGGGCATCGCGAGCGGCCTGAACATTGAACTGGCCGTTTACGTCGGTGACGCCACCGCCGTTGGTTCCTAACACTTTCACTGAGGCTCCAATGATGGGTTCACCTGCAGCGTCTATGACTGTTCCCCTGACAGTGCCCTGAGCCAGCATCCCCAAGGGAAGCAAACAGAGCAGGAACAGCACCAGTAACGGCTTTTGAAGTGCTTTGAAATTTAGCATAGCTTTGTAGGTTTTGTTAGTTTTTTTAAATAATTTGCTTATATATTGATGGTTTTACAAAGGTTTCCGCGGGGTCATCGCGACTTAGCGGTTGAAAAGTATTGCAAAATTATACATTTATTTATAGAAGACTTGTTCTTGTGTGTAGCCGAGGCGTTTTCTTTTGTTGCTTTCCTGTGAATGAAACAAAAAGAAATGCTTGATGAAACAAATGTGAAAGAAATGTGAAAGAAAGGGACAGGCCTATCTTATGCTGACATTCAGGCTGTGGAGGTCCTGAAGGCGCGAGCTGGTGCCGTAGAGAAGTTCATAATTGCCTGCTACGGTTCGCATGGTGTTGGTGGCTTGGTCGAAGAACTCGAACGACTTCCTGTTGAGGTGAAGTGAGATTGTGCCCTCAGTTCCGGCCTCCAGCTCAATGCGGCCGAAGGAGCGCAGCGACATGAGCGGGCCGTCAGGGTCCTGCATGTTGCGTATGTATAGCTGCACCACCTCTGTGCCCTTGCGGCGGCCGGTGTTCCTCACGGGTATTGTCAGGTCTATGCTGTCGCCATTTTGCTGCATGACGGCCTCGCCAAGTTCAAAGGTGGTATAGCTAAGGCCGTAGCCAAAGGCAAAGAGGGGGTCGGAGAAATAGCGGTATGTGCGCCCGCGCATGGAGTAGTCCTCGTAGGGTGGCAGCTGGCTGTCGTTGCGGTAGAAGGTGACGGGCAGCTTTCCCGACGGGTTGTAGAGGCCAAAGAGCACGTCGGCCACTGCCGTGCCGCCCTCCTGGCCGGGATACCACACCTGCACTATGGCGTCGCAGCTCTGCGTCTCAGGCTCCAGGGCTATGCACGAGCCGCTGCAGCACACGAAGATAACCTGCTTGCCGGCGGCTTTCAGCGCCTGCAGGAATTGGCGCTGCACCCGTGGCAGCTCTATGCTGGTGCGGTCGCCTCCCTGGAAGCCCTCTATCTGCACAGGCATCTCCTCGCCTTCCAGGGCAGGCGAAATGCCGCCAACGAACACCACCTTGCTGATGCCCTCAAGCTGGGCTATGAGCTGCTGGTAGTCAATGGGCAGCTCGCGTGCCACGTCTATCTTCATTGAGGCTCCCCAGGTTCTCACGGTCGTGAAGCGCACCTCAATGTTGAACTGCTCGCCGGCCTGGGCCTGAAGCACGGTGCGGGTGGGCGTGGCGCGCCATGTGTGGTGGGTGAACTTATGCTCCCCGTTGATGTACAGCTCGAAGTGGCCGGTGCTCTCCACATTGACTACATATTCCCCGGCCTCGCGGGGTGTGAACGTGGTCTCGTACTTGGCCGAGAAGTCCTCTACCGGCAGGCCCGGGGCGAACACGTGCATGCCGGCCGTGTTAACGTTGACGGCAGTGGTATAGCTCTGTGTGGTGAACGGCGTTCCCTCCATCCCAGTGTTGGTCCAGAAGGTGCCCTTCAGCCCGCGGCGGCCGTCGGGCGTGGTGCACTCTGAGGCCAGTCGGCTGTCCATCACCCGGTCGTAGGTGAGGTCGCAGCCCTTGGTGTAGAACAGCTTGCGCTGCTTGGCCCTTATGCCGTCAAGAATGGTAACGGTGTGTACAGGCGTGCCGTTGTAGTTGCCCCACATCACCGGCTCGTCGTTGGCGTTGGGGCCTATGACGGCTATGCGCTCGGCTCCGCGCTGCAAGGGCAGTATGCCGCCCCTGTTCTGCAGCAGCACTATGCTCTGGCGGGCCATGTCGAGCGAGGTCTGGGCGTGGGCGCGGCAGCTTAGTGTCGAAGGGGGAACCTTCGACCACTCTACGAGGGAGGGGGAGTCCATCTCGCCAAGCGAGAAGCGGCCTTCCAGCAGGCGGACTACGTGGCGGTCTACCTCTGCCTCGCTGACAAGGCCTCGTCTTACTGCTTCAGGCAGGCTGCGGAAGGCGTAGTTGTAGCCACACTCCACGTCGGTGCCGGCCAGCACGGCGTGGGCCGATGCCGTGACGGGCGACGACGAGCTGTGGTGGGAGGTGTAGAAGTCGCTGATGGCTCCGCAGTCGCTCACCACAAGATATTTGAATCCCCACTCGTCGCGCAGAATCTGCTGTAGCAGGCGACTGTTGCCGCAACACGGCTCGTCGTCCAAGCGCTGGTAGGCACACATCACCTCGCGAACGTCGGCCTCCTGTACAAGGGCCTTGAAGGCTGGCAGGTAGGTTTCCCAGAGGTCGCGCACAGGCACATCGGTGAGGTTGGCAGAGTGGCGGGTGTACTCCGGACCGCTGTGAACGGCATAGTGCTTGGCACAGGCCAGCAGCTTGCGGTAGCGCGCGGTGTCGGGCCCCTGAAGACCGCGCACCACCTGAATGCCCATGACTGACGTGAGGTAGGGGTCCTCGCCGTAGGTCTCCTGGCCTCGGCCCCAGCGGGGGTCGCGGAAGATGTTTACGTTAGGGGTCCATACAGACAGGCTGCGCATTTTCTGGTCCTCGCCGCTGCCGCGCAGCATGCGCTCGTTGTACTGGGCGCGCATCTCCGTGCTTGCCGCGTCGAACACATTATATAATAAGTCGGGGTTGAACGAGGCCGCCATGCCCACCGGCTCGGGAAACACCGTTACGCCGCCCATGTTGGCAGCACCGTGCAGAGCCTCGCTCCACCAGTAGAACTTCCTTATGCCCAAGCGGGGTATGGCGGGGCTTTCGTCCATCATCAGCAGGGCCTTCTCCTCAAGCGTGAGGCGGCTGCAGAGGTCGGTGGCCCGCTCATGGTCGCTGAGCTGCGGGTTCTGATAGGGCAATAATGACTGTGCGGACAGGCTGAGGCTGCCGCATACGATTAATGAAAGCAAGAAAAAACGTGTCTTCATAGTTCCTTTAAATATAATGGTGCAAAGGTAGCACAAAGGAAACTATTGTGACTTTCTGTTTGTCTCGCTTAGTTTTTTGTTCGTTTCAGTCTATTCTTTCCGGCCGGGCCTGACAAAAAAGGTGAGCAGGAAGCCAGTGATGAAGATGACGGTGGTGCCCAGCACTATGGCTAAGTACTCGTGCAGGTGAGGGCCGGGCAGGTTCCACATCTTTGCCAGCGAAATCCAGGCTATGACCACAATGCCGGCCACGCAGCCCACGGCGGCGGCCCAGCGGCTGATGCGGCGCGGCATGATGCCAAGGAGGAACAGGCCGAGCATGCCGCCGGAGAATATGCTTGAGAGGATCCACCAGGCGTCGATGATGCTCTTCACACCGAGCATCAGTATGGCTACGATGATGCCCAGAACACCAACTATGACGCTGGACAGGCGGAGTATGTACAAACCGCCACGCTCAGAGAGGTTCTTTTTCAAGGGCTTCACATAGTCGGTAAGGATGACGGTGGCGGCCGAGGTGACGCTGGTTGACACGGTGCTCATGCCGGCAGCGAAGATGCTGGCTATGAGCAGGCCGCGCAGGCCCACGGGCAGACCGTTGACAATGAAGTAGGGGAACACATAGTCGGCCTGCTGGCGGTACTCGTCGGGCAGCGGAGCCACACCGGCTGTATAGTAGCTGTAAAGGGCGCTGCCGATGAGGAAGAACAGGGCCGACACGGGTATGAACAGATAACCGCCGAAGAGGGCCGAGAAGCGGGCATCCTTGTCGGTCTTTGCCGCGTGGTAGCGCTGCACGTAGTTCTGGTCGATGCCGTAGTTCTGAAGGTTGATGAAGACGCCATAGATGAGGCACACCCAGAAGGTGCTCTCCGTGAGGCTGCTGCCGAAGCTGCCCAGCGAGAACTTGTTGCCCTCGGCGGCGTTCGCGGCCAGCTCAAACACCTGCCCCGGCCCTTCCGGCATGCTGAACATCAGTATGCCCAGGCACAGCAGGGCACCGCCAATAAGGATGATGCCCTGTATGGCATAGGCCCAGATTACGGCTTT
>JAFTAR010000037.1 GCA_017455495.1 Prevotella sp. | reverse complement strand
TTTAATTGGCGAAACAAGATACGCTCTCGCTGCTTAATCGAAGTACAGTAGATTACGAGCTTAATTCCACTACAAGGTAGAGGAACGAGACGTCGCTCCAAGGATGTGGTTCCGAATCTGAGGATTCAGCGGCGCAGGTAAAATCGGAAATAGCCACGGCAGGCCTCGATGCCGGGGTGAAACTTAGAGGATAAGGGTGCAGTTGGTGGTTCAGGTCTTGCTGCATCACGAAAATGAAGTCTGGAATAAGCATGTAGAAAGCGTATGGTTTCCTTGTGCGGACGAGGGTTCGACTCCCTCCAGGTCCACAACTCCTATTAAATTACTTGTCACCGCCTCTATTTCACGTTCTGTGAGTATTCCTGTCAGAAACGCGAGATAGAGGCGGTGACAAATATTTTCCGTACAAGGAAGTTACGCTCCGTGAGTGAGAGTTATCGCTCTTCCAGTTACGCTCAAGGAGTGTGAGTTATCGCTCTTCCAACCACTTGCTGACGTTGTGCTCTATGCGGCTGGCAATGTCGCCGCTGTCTGCTGCACGCTCGAAAGGCTCGCCGGTGATATTCTCGTAGAGCTCGATGTAGCGGTCGCTGACACTTAGGGCATATTCATCGGTAATCTGGGGCATCACCTGTCCGGGCTGGTTCATGAAGTTGTGCTCAATTAGCCACTGGCGCACAAACTCCTTTGACAGCTGGCGCTGAGGCTCGCCCTTGGCCAGTTTCTCCTCGTAGCCGTCGGCATAGAAATAGCGGCTGCTGTCAGGGGTGTGGACCTCGTCAATGAGATACACCTTGCCGTCGCGCTTGCCAAACTCGTACTTGGTGTCAACAAGAATAAGGCCGCGGCGGGCAGCTATCTCCTGACCGCGGGCGAAGATGCGGCGGGTATAGTCCTCCATAACGGCATAGTCCTCGGCCGAGACAAGGCCCTGGGCTATTATCTCCTCGCGCGAGATGTTCATGTCGTGTCCCTCGTCAGCCTTGGTCGTCGGGGTGATGATAGGTTCGGGGAAACGCTCGTTCTCCTTCATTCCGTCGGGCAGGCGCACGCCGCACAGCTCCCGGCAACCCTCCTTGTATTCGCGCCAGGCGGAACCAGTCAGGATGCTGCGGATTATCATCTCCACACGGAAACCCTCGCACTTCAGGCCCACGGTGACCATGGGGTCGGGAGTGGCCAGCTTCCAGTTGGGGCAAATATCGGTGGTGGCATCAAGGAACTTGGCAGCTATCTGGTTGAGAACCTGCCCCTTGAAGGGAATGCCTTTTGGCAGCACCACGTCGAAAGCCGATATGCGGTCGGTGGCCACCATCACCATAAGGTCGTCGTTGATATCATAGACATCGCGCACTTTGCCGTGGTACACGCTGCGCTGACCCTTGAAATGAAAGTCAGTAAATGTTAAAGCGTTTGTCATCTTGTTAATGTCGTTTTACTTGTTTTCGTTGATTAAGATGTGCAAAATTACATCTTTTCCTTGAATCAGCCAAACTTTTGGGCGGGAAAACTTCCCACTTACGAAATATGCTGTTTTTTCGGGTTAAAATTTGCTTAAATGACTTTTTATTGGAGATAAAGCACTACCTTTGCACACTGAAACGAAAAACGGCAAAATGCAATAACGAGCCTTAAAATGGCCTCTAACGCAAAAAAAGACAATGGACCAAACATTTGACAACGACAGAATTCTAAAGATCAACATTGAGGAGGAGATGAAGTCCTCCTACATCGACTACAGTATGTCGGTAATAGTGGCCCGTGCACTGCCCGACGTGCGCGACGGCTTCAAGCCCGTACACCGCAGAATACTCTACGGCATGATGGGCATAAACAACGTGAGCACACAACCTTATAAGAAATGCGCGCGCGTGGTGGGCGAGGTGTTAGGTAAGTACCACCCCCACGGCGACTCCAGCGTCTATGGCGCTCTGGTGCGCATGGGCCAGGAGTGGAACATGCGATACACGCTGGTTGACGGACAGGGTAACTTCGGCTCAGTAGACGGCGACTCACCGGCTGCCATGCGATACACCGAGTGCCGCCTCTCAAAGATGGGCGAACACATCATGGACGACCTGGAGAAGGACACAGTGGACATGGAGCCAAACTTCGACGACTCGCTGAAGGAACCCAGCGTGATGCCTACGAAGGTGCCAAACCTGCTGGTAAACGGCGGCAACGGCATTGCCGTGGGTATGGCTACGAACATGCCAACACACAACCTCGTGGAGGTGATTGACGGATGCTGCGCCTACATAGACAATCCTGACATTGACACCGACGGACTGATGAAGTACATTCCCGGTCCCGACTTCCCCACAGGAGCATATATTTATGGTTTGCAGGGCGTGCGCGATGCCTACGAGACCGGCCGCGGACGCATAGTGATGAGGGCAAAGGCCGAGATTGAGGCCGGCGAGGCCCACGACAAGATTGTGGTAACAGAGATTCCCTACGGAGTGAACAAGGCCGACCTCGTGACATATATTGCCGAGCTGGCCAACCAGCACAAGATTGAGGGAATAGCCAACGTGAATGACGAGAGCGGACGCCAGGGCATGCGCATAGTGGTGGACTGCAAGCGCGATGCCAATGCCAACGTCATACTGAACAAGCTGTTCAAGATGACAGCCCTGCAAAGCTCATTCTCCGTGAACAACATTGCCCTCGTGCCCATTCCAGGCACCCACGGCAAACTGCGCCCGAAGCTTCTCACGCTGAAGGAGTGCATACGCTACTTCATTGACCACCGCCACGAAGTGACCATTCGCCGCACCAAGTACGACCTGAAGAAGGCTCAGGAGAGAGCCCACATACTGGAAGGCCTCATCATTGCCGTGAATAACATTGATGAAGTGGTGCACATTATTCGCCAGAGCCAGACGCCCACCGACGCACAGCGCAACCTGGAGGAGCGCTTCAAGCTTGACGAGCTGCAGTCGAAGGCCATAGTTGACATGCGCCTGAGCCAGCTCACCGGACTGCGTGTGGACCAGCTGCACCAGGAGTACGACGACCTGATGAAGCTTATTGCCGACCTGGAGGAGATTCTGAACAACCCCGAGCGCTGCAAGCAGGTGATGAAGGACGACCTCAACGAGGTGAAGGAAAAGTATGGCGACGAGCGCAAGACCGAAATCATACCCTTCGACCACGAGTTCAATGCCGAGGACTTCTACCCCGACGACCCCGTTGTCATCACCATATCGCACATGGGCTACATCAAGCGCACACCGCTGGCCGAGTTCCACGCACAGGGACGCGGCGGCTTGGGCAGCAAGGGAGCACGCCACCGCGACAACGACTTCACGGAGTACATCTATCCCGCCACCATGCACAACACGCTGCTGTTCTTCACCCAGAAGGGCCGCTGCTACTGGCAGAAGTGCTACGAGATTCCCGAAGGCGACAAGAACTCGAAGGGCCGCGCCATTCAGAACATGCTCAACATTGAGCCCGATGATGCCATCAACGCCGTGCTGCGCATAAAGAAGTTCGACGACGAGGAGTTCCTCACCTCTCACTACGTGGTGTTCGCCACCAAGGACGGTCTGGTGAAGAAGACTCGCCTTGACGCTTACCGCCACCAGAGGGCCATCGGTGTGAAGGCTATACTCATCAACGAGGGCGACCGGGTGATTAGCGTGCGCCTTACCAACGGACACAACGAGATTGTGCTGGCCAACAGGAACGGACGTGCCGTCCGCTTCAACGAGGATCAGGTCCGCTCCGTGGGACGTGTGTCGCAGGGCGTTAAGGGCATGCAGCTTGACGGAGGCGACGACGAGGTGGTAGGAATGGTTTGCGTGAACGACCCGCAGCAGGAAACCATCATGGTTGTCTCAGAAAACGGATACGGCAAGCGCACCGACATTGAGGACTACCGTAAGACGGCACGCGGAGCCAAGGGCGTGAAGACCCTGGCCACTACCGAGAAGACCGGACGCCTGGTGGCCATCAAGGTGGTGACCGACGAGAACGACCTGATGATTATCAACAAGAGCGGAGTGCTCATTCGCCTCAACGTCAGCGAAGTACGCGTCATGGGACGTGCCACTCAGGGTGTTAGGCTGATAAACCTCACAAAGAAGAACGACGTCATAGCCAGCGTATGCAAGGTACAGAAAGCCACCGAGGAGGAACTGGCCGAGGAAGAGGCTGAAAGCCTGGACACCGCCGGTACTGCCGACAATGACGAGATTACTCCAGTTGAGAATAACGAGAACAACGAATAAACTTTTAACCAACTAATAATTTTAATCATTATGAAAAAGTTTCTTATGATGGCCCTGATGGCAGCATCTGTCACCACAGCCCTTGCACAAGACCCCGTGAAGGATGCCAGAAAGTTGCTGAACAAAAACGACTTCAGCGGCGCCATAAGCACGCTTGCACCCGCTCTCAACGACGGCACAGCCGCCCAGAAGGCTGCCGCCTGGAATCTTCAGAGCGACATCTACTACAAGGTGTTCACACAACAGCAGGAAACAGCCCTGCGCAACAACGTGCCCGGTCAGGCTCCTCAGCCCGTTGACTCAGTTGCCATGTACGACGCTGCCGTGAAGGCATGGGAGGCAGCCCTGCAGAGCGACGAGTATGCACAGCAGCCCGACGACAAAGGAAAGGTGAAGAACAGAGTACGCTCTGGCTTCCAGACCCGTTTCCGCCAGCACGGTGGCACGCTGGTGCAGGGAGGACAGTACTTCTACCAGCTGCAGCAATACGACAACGCACTGAAGTCGTGGAAGCTCTACCTTGCCATGAAGGACTCTCCCATCTTTGCCGAAGTGTCCGACTACCAGCGCGAGCCATTCTACTACGACATTGCCTACTATGTGTCGTTCCTCTCATACCAGCAGGAACTTTATGCACAAGCAATTGAGTATGCACACCTCTGTGCCCAGGACCCTGCAAAGGTAGACGAGGCCAACGAGATTCTGCTCTTCGCCATGAAGGACAACGCCCGTACTCATGAGGACACCCTCCAGTATGTAAACTATGTCAAGGAGCAGCATCAGGCCAACCCCACCAACGAGCGTTTCTTCAACTTGCTCGTTGACTACTATTCGCACCTGCAGGACAACGACGCCATGCTTCAGTGGGCTACCGAGGAAGTGGCCCTTATCCCCCAGAACAAGATGGCTTGGTACATCAAGGGCTATTCACACATGATGAAGTCGGAGTGGGACCCCGCCATTGAGGCTTACGGCAAGGCTATTGAGATTGATCCTGACTACACCGAGGCAATCTTCAACAACGGCATCTGCATCTACCAGAAGTCTCGCGCCCTGCAAGACCAGCTGGCCAACCCCGACGGCACTATTGCACCCGCTAACAAGCAGCGCGTCCAGGAACTCGTTCGCGAGTGCCTGCCCTTCCTGGAGAAGGCAAGACAGCTTGACCCCGCCCGCGAGAAGTGCAACTGGGCTTATCCTCTCTACCAGGCCTACTATGCCCTTCAGGACACGGCAAAGATGACCGAACTTGAAGCCATCGACCCCTCGCTCAGAAACGATTAATACATAACCCTCTCTGTGAAGCACCATATAATAGTATTGATGCTTCTCTTGATTACACCGTGCCTGACACTGGCTCAAAAGAAGGAGCTGTCTCAGGCACGGTCGTATATCAAGAGCAAGAAAAACTATGACAAGGCAGAACAGCTGATGACAAAGCTGCTCGAAGACTCTGACTTGCGCCAGGACAAACGCATATACCAGGTGTGGCTCGAAGCCGTAAAGGGGCAGTACGACCAGGCCAACGAGCGTCTGTACCTGAACCAGCGGCAAGACACGGCGGCTTTCTTCAACCTCACCAAGAGAATGTTCACCATAGCCGAGGCCCTTGACTCCGTAGACTGCCGTCCCAACGCAAAAGGCAAGGTGAAAATAGAGTACCGGCAGAAGAACGCCGCCATGCTCAATGCCTACCGCCCCAACCTCTTCAATGCCGGCACCTTCCACATCAGGAAGGCTGAATGGCAGAAAGGATTCGAATATATGGATGCCTACATAGACTGCGCCAGCCAGCCGCTCTTCGCACAATATCAATATGGGGAGAACGACATGCGCATGGCCGACGCTGCATACTGGGCCACTTACTGTGCATATCGCACAGGAGACGCAGAGCGGACACTGAAGCATGCCACTCTGGCCCTGCGCGACACACTGCATACCGACTTCACGCTGCAATTTATTTGTGAAGCCAACCTAAGGAAAGGCGACTCCCTTGCCTACGAGAACACACTTTTGGAAGGCTTCAGGCACAACCCGCAATATGCCTATTTCTTTCCACGGCTCATAGAACTTTACAACGGCAAGGGGAGGCATAGCGAGGCTCTGGCCCTTGCCGACAGCGCACTCGCAGTTTGTGACAGCTGCGTGCTGTTCCTCTTTGCAAAGTCCTCAACACTGCTGCTAACCGGCGAATGGCAGAAAAGTCTGGAATACAGCCAGCGCATCATAATGCTCAATGACAGCATGCCCGAGACTTACCTCAATGCCGGCACGGCTTGCGTTAACATAGCAGAGTCAACCGACGGCAGCCACAACCGTCAGCAGGCACGCAGCTATTTCCAACGCGCACGAACATATATAGAATACTACAGGCAGCTCATGCCAACAGAGAAAGACAAGTGGGCTCCCCTACTCTACCGCATTTACCTTAACCTCAATCTCGGAAGGCAGTTTGATGAAATAGACCGCCTGCTACGTGCAAACTGATTTAATGACGAGAAGACCATGCAAATTCGCAAAGTCAGGAAATCAGAGCAAGAAAGTCTTGGTAAGATAACAGTCCTTTACCTATTCATGCAATCGCAGCGATAGGAACAAATCAGGCGGGCGAAGGTGACTAAGCGCATCACTTTCACCCGCTTTTGCCTTAATATATACAAAATGTGGAGAGGATTGCACCTTAATTCAGAAAATCTTCGTACCTTTGCCCTCGAAATTAATAAAACAACAAGCGATGAGTAAGTACGAGATTCCCTTCCTGACGGCGTGCATCCATGCCTTTGGCCGGCGTTTCTCAATGACGCGGCAGGCAGCGTTCCGCTATCTGCACCAGCACAAGGGGCTGGCTTTCCTTATAGAGTTCTATGATGTGGAGCACCTGCAGTCTATGGACGAGACCATTGACGACCTGCTCATCGTCTGTCAAAAGAATGGAGGGGCACTGGCATGACACTCTATCACGGCACCAACGCAGACATCGGCGCGATAGACCTCACCCGAGGCCCTATGAACCAGCCCGACCACCACCAAATAGCCACCTATCTCACCGACTATGCTCTGAGCGAGTTGGTGAAGTACGTGATAGAAGACACGGGCTGCACCATCGAGCAGGCAATGGAGCGTGTGTACAACTCTCCGCTGATGACGGCCCTACAGGACGAGGAGGGCGAACTCTACGTACAGAGCCCCGCCTATTTGTATGAATTGATGGAAACAGCCGAATAAGATTTTCCCTTCGGCCAGCGACCGTTGTTCCGCTCATTATCATAAAAGAGAAATCATGAACAGGAAAATAGTTATCACAGCCCTGCTCGCCCTCGTCGTTCTAACGGGGTGCAAGACTAATGGGCTGACCGAAGCGCAGCGGTTTGAACGGAGTGTTCTGAAGGAACTGCCCTTCGCTGTCGATTCCATCCGCTGGCTTACGGGAGTGGACGTTCCTACGTTCTGGTTCTTGAATGGAGAATACACGTCCTATGCCCCTGATGCAGAAATCCGACCTGACGGCTCCTGGGAAGTATGGAAAAAGTTCGTCCCTGAGAAACTCACTCGCCAGTGGGAGGAAAACATCTGGCGAAACGTGGTGGTTTCACGTAAGAACCGTCGCGTCATCTGCATCGACCGCTATCTGCGACACGGGCGAACCGAGGGTTACTGCTACATATACCAAAGCGAACATCGGAAATACCCTACGTATGGCACCTTCCACTGGGACGTGAGTGACCCACACAATGTGGAGTTTACAGGCATGATGCTCGAAGACATGAGGAAACTTGCCATGAAGCGCCAACGGCTGGCCGACGGCGAACTTGAAGTCCCGACTTCGCAGGAAGCCTACTGGCATTTGATGTTCCATGCCGACTCGCTCTTTGATGCCCGGCTCTACGACGAGGCACGACGGGTTTACGACCTCGCATTCACTGAAGACCGCTATATTCTGCCCAGCCAGTTGTCAACCATCGCAAAGAAAATGAGCACCATCGGCGCGACCAGCACAGCCCTGGCCTATCTGCGCCACCGCATAGCCATAGAAAAAGACTTTTATGAAGACCCGTCGATGTGCTCATACGAGGAACTGAAAGACACATTCCTGCAACGTTGCGGCCATTATCATTATGACATAGCACTCAAGGAGCAACTGGAATACATCTTCGAGCGCGACCAGTACGACCGTCTGCTCTGGTCGCAGGCCACGAAAGACTATCCCAGTGACACCCAGCGTAACGAGCAACTGGCGCGTCGGGCACTCTCTACGGACAGCCTCAATCTCGCCCTCGTGGGCAATATCCTCCAGCGTCACGGTTTCCCACGCAGGGAGCGGGTCGGCGACTTTGCCAATCAGACCGTCTGGCTGGTGTTCCAGCATGCCGATTTGGAATATCAAAAGTGGTTCCTGCCCCAAATGGAGAGTGCCGTTGCCCGTGGTGACATTGCACCCGTATTCCTCGCCATGCTGCGCGACCGCATTGACGTGCGTGAGGGACGCCCGCAGAAATACGGCACTCAGATGGATTCCAATGGCCAGTTGGCTCCGCTCTTGGATGCCTCGCGTGTGAACGAATGGCGGCAAGAAGTGGGGCTACCGCCTATGGAGTGAACATATTAATCATTGTACAGAGATAAAATAGCGCCTACGGTCGCCTGCGCGTCAGCCGTCGCCATTTGGACGAAAAGCCCTCTACCGACATTATCCCCGTACAGAGTTTCGACCGCGAGGAGAATCCACCTGTCATTATCGGAAAATGGCAGGTGGATTATTTATTATATCCCTCTTTCTGCCCAATCGCCTCTATCAAGATTGCGATACCCGATAGCTTCAGCGATGTGCATGGACTGGACTTTTTCGCTGCCTTCCAAATCGGCGATGGTGCGGGCGACTTTGAGAATGCGGCTGTAGGCACGGGCAGAGAGGGAGAGCCGCTCCATCGCCGTGCGGAGCAGGTTGAGGCCCTGTGCGTCGGGCTCGCCATACTGGTGAATCATGCGTTCCGTCATCTGGGCGTTGCAGTGAATGCCCTTGTGCTCGCGGAAGCGTTCTTCCTGTATTCGACGGGCACGAATGACACGCTCGCGAATGACGGCAGAAGGCTCGCCGTCAGCCATGCCAGAGAGCTGGTTGAAAGGCACGACCGGCACCTCAACGTGCAGGTCGATGCGGTCAAGCAGCGGACCAGAGATTTTGTTCATATAGCGCTGTATCTGGCCCGGCGTACAGGCGCAGTTGTGGGTGCGGTCGCCGTAATAGCCGCATGGGCAGGGGTTCATTGAGGCAACGAGCATGAAGGAGCACGGATACTCTACATTATACTTTGCACGGCTTATGGAAATCTTGCGGTCTTCGAGGGGCTGGCGCAGTACCTCAAGGACAGAGCGCGACAGTTCTGGCATCTCGTCAAGAAACAGCACACCGTTGTGGGCCAGGCTTATCTCGCCCGGCTGGGGAGAGTTGCCGCCGCCGACGAGAGCCACCTGCGAGATAGTATGGTGAGGGGCGCGGAATGGTCGCTGGCTTATGAGGCCTGAGTCGCGGCTCAGCTTTCCTGCCACGGAATGTATCTGGGTGGTTTCAAGGCTCTCTGCCAGCGAGAGTGGCGGCAGTATGGTGGGCAGGCGCTTGGCTATCATAGACTTACCGCTGCCTGGCGGGCCAATCATGATAACATTGTGACCACCGGCCGCAGCCACCTCAAGGGCGCGCTTCACGGGTTCCTGACCTCGTACGTCGGAGAAGTCAAGGTCGAACTGAAACTGGTTGGCATAGAACTCTTTTCTTGTGTCAAACACGGTGGGCTGGAAGCTCTTGCTACCGTTGAAGAACTGAACGACATCTGAGAGCGATTCCATGCCGTAGACCTCAAGATTGTTGACCACGGCAGCCTCCCTGACGTTTTGCACGGGCACGATAAGTCCCTTGAACTTCTCAGCCCTTGCCCTGATGGCTATGGGGAGTGCGCCGCGTATGGGCTGGAGGCGGCCGTCAAGGCTGAGTTCACCCGCAAGCGCGAATTGTGAAAGCCTCTGCTGGCTTACATTTCCAAAGGCCGCGAGAATGCCTACTGCCACTGGCAGGTCGTAGCCTGAGCCTTCCTTCTTTATGTCGGCTGGCGAGAGGTTTACGGTTATCTCCGCAGACCCGAGCCTAAAGCCAACATTTGCCGCGGCAGAGCGTATTCTTTCATAGCTCTCCTTGACGGCGCTGTCAGGAAGTCCTGTAAGGTGGAACAGAAATCCCTTGTTTACATCTACTTCGACTGTGATAGTAGTTGTTTCCAGACCATTGACGGCTACAGTATATGTTTTAGCTAACATAATGTAGAGGAGGGGGATTTTATTTTTTCACTTTCCACTATTCACGGGCACTACGATTTTGAAAGTGACATTGCGCCCCATGTTATAGACTCCGCAACGACCTGTCACACTGTTGGCATCGGCATACTTCAACCGGCTGAGGTGGCTCTGGTATGCCTTGTCAAGCAGGTTGTCGGCTGTAACATACAGCTCGGCTATCTTGCGCCCCCTTACATGCAAGTCGCTTCCGGCAGAGAGTCGGAGCAGGGAGTAGGCCGGCGTGATGGTCTCGGTATCATCGGCCTGGTATATATGGGTCTGCTTGAGATAACTGTCAAGACCGATGGCTACGAACAGATTGTTGAACAGAGAACGGTGGACATGGTGCACACCTGGCTGGCTGTGGTGGTTGACTGTGATGTGAGAGTGATGGAACAGTTCCCACTTCAGCTCTGACATCCAGCGTGGAGCTGGAGTGAAGGGAAGGTATTTGGCATCGGCAGAGGCATGGAGCAACTGTGCATCAACATAGGAGAAGGTGTTTGAGAAATGCAGGGAATGAACAGGGTGGAAGTCAAGGCCAGCCTCAAAGCCAATCAGGCGTGCATCGCCCTGAGTATAGGCGTATGTGAGATAGTCTTCCTCTATTTCCACGGGAATCCTGTGGGTAAAGATATAGTTGTCTATGCGGTTGGCAAAGAGTGCCAGCTGTGCCGACAGGTGGGGGGAGGAGAAGTCTAATCCCAGGTCTGCCTGAAGGCTATACTCTGACTTAAGGGTGTTAGTACCTATCTCGTAGCGTATGGAGCCCTCGTGTACTCCGTTTGATGCCAGCTCACTCATGTTGGGTGTACGGAACCCGCGAGCCAGGTTAATGCGCAGGTTGAACTGCGGACTGATATTGCAGACGGCTCCCAGGCTTCCTGTGAGGCCGTTGAAGTGGCGCGAGAAATCGGTAAACCGCTGCGTGCCGTCCTCAACAAGTCCGTAGCCATGAAGCCTGCGGTGGTCATAGCGAAGGCCGCCGTTGAGGGTCCAGCGCTGTCCCAGCGGCCTGGTGGCTGTGGCGTAAAGGCCGAAGTCGAAGAGGCGGCTGTCTGGAACAAGGTATTCCTCGCCATTGTTTACCGACTGCTGATACATGCCCCCTATTCCTGCCGACATCTTCCAACCGCTGAACTCATCGGTAATGTAACGCAAGTCGTAGGTAATGGTGTGGAGCTTGAGGTAAAGCTCGCATTCGTCCATTGACTCTTCATACTCCTGGCGGCGGTTCTGCTGGTATCCCATGATGGCCTTCAGGTAGCCCGACGGGAGGTTCAGTGTGTTGTCCCATACAAGCTTGTAATGTTTCACCTGCTGGAACGGCAGCGACTTGGAGTAGCTCTTGGGCGATGCCGACGAACGCAGCAGTTCGCCGGTGAAGGCATCGCGCTCTCCCTCGACAATGCCCGGTGTAAGATGATAGGCTGTAAAAGTGAGACGCGACTGGCCCCAGGATTTGTTAAGACCAGCCATAAGGCGGTTGGAACGTTCCCAAAACTGCGATCCGGGTACATAGCCGTCGTACTTATTCTGGTAGGCATGGGCTTTGCGGCCGCTGAGGCTGGCACTCCAGATGAAACCTTTCTGGTTTCCGTCCAAGGACATACTCAGTCCGAGGAGTCCGTTATTCGTTTGATACTCAGAGCTTACATTTGCATTGACCTCGCCCTCTGCCGCAATGGGCTGCGGATGCATGAGCACGACACCGGCCATGGCATCAGAGCCATACATGAGCGAAGCCGGCCCCTTGAGGATTTCCACAGAGCCTACGCTGCTGCCGTCTATCTCCACGCCGTGCTCATCGCCCCATTGCTGACCTTCCTGGCGCACAGCCTCGCTTATCACCACTACACGATTGTAGCCAAGTCCACGAATAATAGGCTTGGAAATGCTGCCGCCAGTAGTAAGCTGGCTTATGCCTGGCTGGTGGGCTATGGCATCAATGACATTTGTTGATGCAGTAGCCCTTAGAACCTGAGGCATCACAATGGTAACAGGTGTGGCGGAATGCTTCAGCTTCGTGTCGCCGGTAACGCCAGTCACGGTCAGTTCGTTCAAGTCAAGATGGCGAAAGAACACGTCCGTTGAGTCCACCGTACCACACACTGTTTCGCTTTCTTGAGCAGACATTGTTGTGCTGAGAGTCAACAACAATGACAGAATAATATTTCTGGTTTTCATGTGTGCAAAGATAGCATATAATTATCAGAAAGAATCCCCGTCAGAATAAAAAATAACATTTTTTATAAGCGGAAAAACTGTTTTTTCGGTAATTTACTTGCACTTATCGCTGGCTTTCCATTGTTTTTTATTACCTTTGCCGAAAAGAAACAAAGAAAGAAGATGACTGACAAGGAAACACGCAACAAGATAATAGCTCTTGTACATTCTGAAGTTGTACCCGCCATAGGCTGTACGGAGCCTATGTCTGTGGCTTTGTGTACGGCAAAAGCCACAGAGCAACTCGGTTGTCGCCCTGAGCATATTGAGGTCAGGCTGAGTGCCAACATGCTTAAGAACGCCATGGGGGTGGGCATACCCGGCACGGGGATGACGGGCCTCCCAATAGCCATTGCCTTAGGCGCACTCATTGGCAAGAGTGCCTATCAGCTTGAAGTTCTGAAAGACCTCAATGCCGAGTCGCTGGAGGCAGGAAAGCAGTTTGTTAGCGAGAATCGTATCAACATAGGCTTAAAGGCTGGCAAGTGCGACAAGCTCTACGTTGAGGTGACAGCATCGGCAGGCGAAAAGAACTCAACTGCCATCATTTCCGGAGGGCACACCAGGTTTATTGACCATCCTGCTTCGGCCACTGGCACTATTGACAACCTGAAAGATGGAAACGGTGACAATGAGAGCACCATTCAGTTAAACATGCGCATGGTTTACGACTTTGCCACTACGGCTCCGCTTGACGAGATAGGCTTCATAGAAGAGACACGTCACTACAATATGAATGCAGCGCGCGAGGCCCTGAAGGGCAACTATGGGCACAACCTCGGCAAGACCATTGACCGCCCTATGGCAAAAGGCATTTTCGGCAATTCCATCTTCAGCCATATCATCTCCCGAACAGCCTCTGCCTGTGATGCCCGCATGGGTGGAGCCATGATTCCTGTAATGTCGAATTCCGGCTCGGGCAACCAGGGCATCTGCGCCACCAATCCCGTCTGCGTGTATGCCAAGGAGAACGAGAACACGAAGGAAGAACTGATACGTGCCCTCATGCTGAGCCACCTCACAGCCATCTACATCAAGCAAAGCCTGGGCCGGCTGTCAGCACTATGCGGCTGCGTGGTGGCTTCTATTGGCAGCAGCGTTGGAATAACCTATCTGATGGGGGGCGACTATAACCGCATCTGCTTTGCCGTGAAGAACATGATTGCCAATCTCACCGGCATGATATGCGACGGAGCAAAGCCTTCATGTTCGCTGAAGATTACCTCCGGGGTGAGCACTGCTGTGCTGTCTGCACTACTGGCTATGGAAGGAAAATGTGTTACGTCGGATGAGGGCATCGTGGACGACTGTGTAGACAAGAGCATACACAACCTCACTGCTATTGGAGCCGACGGCATGGGCATCACCGACGAGATGGTGCTCAACATAATGACTCACAAGAAATTATGACTGCACTCCGAGTTTCATTGACGTGGTAAGCATGGTTTGCCCTCCGCACTCCACGCGGGCGCTGATAAGGGTGATGCCAAACACCTCCTGCTCTACGGTGACGGTGGTGGTGAGGACATCGCCCACACGGGGAAAGCCAAACACCTGAAGCCTGCTTACAGCCCCTACTACTCCTACGGCAAGGGGGCGGTGCTCTATGTATTTGCCAATATAGCCTATACGCACGGCACACGTCTGGGCCACGTTCTCAATCATGCCCTCGGTGCTTATTTGCCCATTGTCAACAAACAGGCAGTCGGCACTAAGTGTTGTCTCTGTTACAGTGGTGTCGCGCGAGAAGGCCGTTATGCGTTCCACCATGACAAACGGAGGCTGCTGTGGCAGCAGCTGGCTCACGCTGACGGTGTTGAGGAAAGCTGGCGTGGGGTGAAGGAAATCAGTGGGTGTCATGTCTGCGGAGTCCAAAAGTCGTAGAAGTTATACCACTGGGCAGGATAGAGCCTAAGCATGCGCTCCAGCTCAGCGACGTAAGCCTCGGCCAGCTGCTGCAACTGCTGGCGGCGCGGTGCCTGCCGGTCGTAGTGGAGGGGGGACACATATATCTTATACGCGCGCGTGCGATGCTTCATGACATTCACGGCAAGGACATCAAGGCCTCGCATGGCGGCAACACGGAAAGGCCCCTGGGGCAGCTGGGCCGTGGCACCGAGGAAACGAACGGAGAGCGTCTTCTGAGAGCCGAACACACGGTCGGCAGGAATGCTAACGGTGTGGCCCTCCTGCAGGGCATAGTCAATGGCAAAGAGGTGGCTCATGTCGCTGCTCATGGGTATCATGGTGATGTTTGTGCCGGCAAACATGCGGGTGCGTCCCTCCATGACAGACTGCTTCTCGCCTTGATAGACAACGGCATTGAAAGGCTTGTCCCTGGCAACGAGCGAATAGCCCGCTATCTCGTAGTTGCCAATATGGGAGCTGAGCTGCACGAAGCCCTCCTTGCGCACAGCCAGCTGCTGGAAGTGCTCGTAGCCCTCCACCTCAACGGCAAAGCGCTTGCCGGCATACATGGCAAAACGGTCAATCACTACCTGGCTGAACAGGCAGTGGTTAACGTAGGTCTTCCAGGCGGACTTGATGCGTCCGTAGCCCTGGCGGCGGCGGAAATAGCGGTAAATGACGCGGCTGCTCCTGTTCAGCACAAGACATACCGGCACAATGAAAACGGCGCTGAAGGCATAGAGCAGGCGCACGTCCATCCAGCGGAGCACGCCTATGAGCCAACGGTGCATCAGGCTGCTGCCAAAGGTGGTGCCGGTCCAGCTCTTCCCGTTCTCTGCGCCTTCTGTTGCCACTGCTGTTCAGCCCACTTTCTGTTCAATATAGTCGCAGAACTGGCTCAGCGTGGTAACACCGGCCATCTCCTCGGGCTTTATTTTGAAGCCGAAGTTGCGCTCAACGATGACTACTATGTCAACGAAGTCAAGGCTGTCAATGCCCATGTCGTCCTTCAGCTTGGCATCGGGAAAGATTTTGTCTTCCTCTATCTCAAGTTCGTCAATGAGGAAAGCCCTCACCTTCTGTTCTATCTCTTCTCTTGTCATTATGATGATTATGTTATTGTTTCTTTCTTGCCACGATGAGCGAGTGCCCCAGGCCCAGGTGGTCGTGTATGGTTTCTATCTCAAGGCCAGCCTCGCTGATGCACTGCTCCATGTCGGCAGTGTTGTACATCTTTGAGTTGCCGTTTGCCATAGCAGCGAAGTACAGGCTTGTCATGGTGAGGCAGAGCGTAGCCGTTTCAAACCGCTGGCGGTCCCAGAGGGTCTCCATAATGTAGAGCCTGCTGTCTGCCGACATGACCCTGCGGGCCTTAAGCAGTATGGCGGTAATCTGCTCCATGCTGAAGCAGTCAAGGAACTGGCTCATCCAGATGGCATCGGGCGTAGATTCTGGCAGCATGGCCTGGTCGGAGAGCACGTTGGCAGCATAGGCACTGATGCGCTCTGCCCCCGGCTTACCGCTAATGTTCTGCTGCATCATGGCGAGTTGCTGGGGCAGGTCAACCACTGTGACCCTTACCTGAGGGCTGAATGCCACGCACTGCAGCGCCCAGCGGCCTGTGTTGCCGCCTACGTCGTAGAGAGTGCGGACAGGACGGGCATCATTGCCAAGCACAATCTGGAGGGCCTGGTCGAATGAGGAATCGCTGTAGTAGTGGTCGAAGCCGAACCAGCTGTCCTGCACCTGCTGAGGCAGCGAGGACAGCCCCTCGTAGATGGTGGGCCAGGAGCCGAAGTGGCGCAGTCCGGCAGGCATGCCCTGCTCAAGCGCCTCCTCCAAGTGGAACATACCCTCGTAGTTAACGTCGTGGACAAAGTCAAGGTTCACCCTCGTGGCCTCGTCGTTGAGCAGGAACCACCCCGTCTTTGACAGCGTGAAGCGCTCGGCAGCCTTGTCTGTCAGCACGAGGCCTATGCTGAGGGAAGCCTCAAGCAGACACTTCACGGCATAGTCGCTGCGTCCGCTCTTTAGGCACAGCTGCTGGCGAGTGAGTCCTTCATCGGGAGCCTGACGAAGGGCTTCGAGCAATCCCCACTTCAGCATTATCCTGCCAACCTGGAACACCACCGGCCCCCATGCTATGAACTGCGCAAGGCGCTGAGCCTCGCGTGCTGATAGCTGTTCGCTGCAGTATTGCTTTTCCAGGGCGGATGTCATCGGGATTAACGATTTACGGATTTACGATTTACAATTTAATACCAGCGCCGAGTTGGTGCCTCCAAAGCCGAAGGAGTTGCTCAGCACGGTGTTTATAGTTGTGTCTACACGCTCTGTGGCCAGATTGAGGCGCGCAGAGTGCTCGTCGGGATTCTCAAAGTTTATGTTTGGTGCCACGAAGCCGTTCTGCATCATCAGTACGGAGTAAACCACCTCGCTTGCCCCTGCCATCCAGCACTCATGGCCTGTCATTGACTTGGTGCTGCTTATCAGTGCATGCTGTCCGCCAAAGAGGCGGCTCAGGGCTATGGCCTCATACATGTCGCCCTGAGGTGTTGAAGTGGCGTGGGCATTGACATAGTCTACATCGGCAGGAGTTAGCGCAGCATCCTTCAGCGCACGACTCATAGCCACCACGCTGCCCTCGTCGCTGGGCTCAGATATGCCTCCCCCATTGCTGGAGAAGCCATAGCCCACCACCTCGGCAAGAATGGTGGCACCGCGCTGCAGGGCGTGGTCGCGCTCCTCAAGCACCAGTGCTGCCGCCCCGCCGCTTGGAACCAGCCCGTCGCGGTCTCGGTCGAAAGGACGGCTGGCACGCTGTGGGTCGTCCATGAGGACGGAGAAAGCACCAAGGGCATCAAACGATGCCATAGAGTAGTAGTTGGTTTCCTGAGCACCGCCGCATAGCACCGTCTGCTGAAGCCCCTGACGGATGAGCATAGCGGCCAGCCCCACGGAATGGCTGCCACTGGCACAGGCAGCGCTGACAGTGAAGTTGACACCGCGCAGGTGGAAGATGGTGCTAAGGTTCATATTCACCGTGGAGTTCATCGACTGGAACACGTAGCCATAGCCCAGGAGCTGGGAGTCGCGCTTCTCGTCCATCAGCCGCGACGACTCTATGACGGGCTTCGCCGTGGAGTCGTTGCCAAAGATGCAGCCCACCTCCTCGCGCTGCAGGTAGTCGCTGTCAATGCCGGCCTGACTGAAAGCCTGACGGCTTGCCATATAGGCATACTGGGCAGGCTCTGACATACCGGCACGAGTGTGGCGGTCAAGCATCTGGCGCGTTATCACGGGCTGGGGCACTATGCCCGTAAGGCCCGAGCGGTAGCCATAGTCCAGGCGTGACTTGTCAAGTCCTATGCCGGAGCGCCCTTCACGGAGCGAGTTGCACACCGACTCAAGGTCTGTGCCTATGCACGACCATATTCCCATGCCTGTTATCACCACTCTCTTCATCATAGTATCGCTATCAAGTATATAATCCTCCGTTGATGTTTATCACTTCTCCCGTGATGTAAGCCGCCTCGTCGGAAACAAGGAAAGCCACCAGTGAGGCCACCTCGTCGGGAGTGCCAAAGCGCCCTGCGGGTATCATCTTACACAGCTCGTCGTGTGGCAGCTCGCGAGTCATATCGGTCTCAATGAAGCCGGGAGCCACTGCGTTCACGGTGACGCGACGCGGAGCCACCTCCTGTGCCAGTGCCTTAGTGGCACCTATAAGGGCAGCCTTGGCAGCGCTGTAGTTCACCTGTCCGGCAAGGCCCTTTACCCCAGAGAGCGATGATATGTTCACCACACGGCCTCCCCGCCCACGGGGCATCATGTGCTTCAGCAGGCGGCGGGTAATGTAGAAGAAGCCGTCAATGGTAGTGCCCATCACGCTGTGCCAGTCGTCGTCAGACATCATGAACATCATGCCGTCACGGCGTATGCCGGCATTGTTCACCAAGACGCTGACATAGTCGGAGGGGTGGGCCTGCTCCCAGCTGTCTATGGCGGCATCCACCTGCTCGCAGCTCTTCACGTCAAAGCGAAGCAGCTCTGCCACTCCCCCACCCTTTTCTATCAGCCTCTTGGTTTCCAAGGCGGCAGCCTCGCCAGCCTGATAGCACACCACGACAGGCATGCCCATAGCGGCCAGCCTGAGGCTGACGGCACGGCCAATGCCACGTGAGGCGCCGGTTACAAGTGCATATTTCATCCTGCCTTGTCTGTGATTTTAAAAACGGCTGCAAATTTAATGCTTTTTTTCCTCTTTTCGCCCTTTTTCTGCATATTTTTTTGCCAAAGGAGCAAAACAGTGCCTTTTGTATAGCTGTGAGACAAACAAAATCTTCATGTAGCCCTGAAGCCACATGAAGATTATAGTGTGTAAGTAAAGCTTATTTAGCGTCGGCTTCCAGCAGAGCGCCCTCCACCATTTTGATTGCCGCTGCTGTGGCTACTGCCACCACCGCCTCGCGTACCGCTATTGAACGAACCGCTGCTTCTGCCGCTGCTGCCGTGGCCGGCTCCACTGCTCAGTGAACTGCCTCCGCTGCGCCCGCTTCCATTGTTGAACGAGCCACTGCTGCGCCCGCTGCCATTGTTGAACGAGCCACTGCTGCGCCCGCTTCCATTGTTGAACGAGCCACTGCTGCGCCCGCTTCCATTGTTGAACGAGCCGCTGCTGCGCCCGCTTCCATTGTTGAACGAGCCGCTGCCGCGTCCGCTGCCATTGCTGAAAGAGCCTCCGCTATGTCCGCTGCCACCATCTTGGTGTCCTCCATATCCATTGTTGCCAGAGTTGTTCCCGCCTCGGTGTCCGCCAAAGTTTCCACGTCCGCTTCCATAGTTTCCACCATTGTTGTTACCATACCGGCCGCTATTGTTATTGCCGTATTGACCGCCATTGTTGTTGCCGTATCGACCGCCATTGTTGTTGCCATATCGGCCGCCATTGTTGTTGCCGTATCGACCGCCATTGTTGTTGCCATATCGGCCACCTCCGTAGTTGTTTCCACGGCCGCCAGTAATATGGGTGGAGCTGTTGCGTCCGCCACCTCCGCGATAGTCACCGCGATCCCATCCGTTACGCATACCGAAGTGCTGGTCGCGTGTCATGCCGCCTGGACGGTAGTGGTCAAGACGCCCCTGATAGAAGCTGCGTCCGCCGTTCATGTGCCAGCTGTGACCGCCATGGTAGGTGGCGAAGAAATGTGGCCTGCCGAAGTAGAAGTAGCTGCGGTGAGGATAGCGGGCATATATGGCGAAATGCCAGAAACCTGCGTCCCAGTACAATGGGCGCAAGAAGTAGGTGGCAGCCCTGTAAGCCTCCAATTGCCACTCGAACAGGATATAGCTCATGTCAAGGTTGCGGCGCTCCCAGTAAGGACCGTAGACATCGTCAACAGTGGTTACACCCATCAGGTAGTCAAGGTTAATCTCGAAGGCAGCCTCGTACTGGGCATCGCTCAGGTTCAGCTCGTATGCCATCTTGTCAGTAAGGAAGAGGGCCTCCTCACGTGCCTGCTCGTAAGACATGGCGCGGGCCGATGCTGCTATCGTCAGCATGGCAACCAGGGTAAGCATTATCTTTTTCATAGTGGTATGTTTTTTAAAAGTGTTCAACATGCATTTTCTTGTTTCTGATGCAAAGTAACAGCTTTTCTCTGACCCCCACAAGGGATTTTCCCTAATATGGCTGAGGAAAATCCCTATATGTATCAAAAAAGTTCCCGCACCGCCAAGCGATTCGGGAACTTTTTATTCTTTTAATTATTCATTTTATTACATCATGCCGCCCATTCCGGGGTTGCCCATTGGCATGGCAGGCTCCTTCTCGGGCTTGTCAACGATGAGGCACTCGGTGGTGAGGAACATGCCGGCTATGGAGGCAGCGTTCTCCAGTGCTACGCGGGCCACCTTGGCAGGGTCGATGATACCGGCCTTGCGCAGGTCCTCGTACTCACCAGTGCGGGCATTGTAACCGAAGTCGCCCTTGCCCTCGCGCACCTTCTGCACCACGACTGCTCCCTCCTGGCCTGCATTCATCACAATCTGGCGGAGAGGCTCCTCAATGGCGCGGCAGATGATGTTGATACCGGTCTGCTCGTCGGCGTTGTCACCCTTAACACTGCCCAGGGCCTCCTGAGCACGGATGTATGTGGTGCCGCCACCGGCCACTACGCCTTCCTCAATGGCTGCACGAGTGGCACAGAGGGCATCGTCAACGCGGTCCTTCTTCTCCTTCATCTCCACCTCGCTGTTGGCACCGACATAGAGCACTGCCACGCCACCTGCCAATTTGGCAAGACGCTCCTGCAGCTTCTCCTTGTCGTAAGAGCTGGTGGTCAGCTCAATCTCCTTCTTAATCTGGGCGATGCGGTCCTGAATGGCCTGCTTGTCACCGGCACCGTTGACGATGGTGGTGTTGTCCTTCGATACCGTCACCTTGTCACAAGTGCCCAGCATCTCGAGCGTAGCCTGCTCCAGCTTCAGACCCTTCTCCTCGCTGATGACGACGCCACCAGTCAGGGT
>JAFTAR010000007.1 GCA_017455495.1 Prevotella sp. | reverse complement strand
TGGCTGGCCCAGGAGGCCGTGTTCCAGAAGATAGCCAGCGTGGCCGACGTGGCATCGCTGAACAAGCAGGAGCGCATTGCATACGACGAGAACCTGCGCCGCTACCGCGACACTGTGGCAGTGCTGGAGGGGCAGTATCTGGAAGGCAGGGCTGAAGGTGAGGCCAAAGGTGAGGCAAAGGCCAACCGCAACAATGCCCGCAGGATGAAGGACAAGGGCTATGCCGTGGAGGACATTGTTGAGATTACAGGTCTGTCAGCAGAGGAAATAGCCAGACTCTGACACTAAAAACCAACCAACATGAAATGCTACAAATGTAATGCTGAGATTCCCGACGGCTCCAAGTTCTGCATGGAGTGCGGGGCCGAACAGAAGAAAGACAAGACTTGCCCAAAGTGCGGAATGGCAGGACTGCCGGAGGAGGCTCTGTTCTGTCCGAATTGTGGACAATCGCTAAAGAATGATTCAGGTTTAAAGGATAAGCATGAAGAAGCTAACACCATCAATAAAGAACAGGAAGACAATGTTACATTCCCCCCAACAGGAGACTCTATAAGTTGGTTTTTTCCTCTCTATGGAATAACCATTGGGAAGACAACTATGGCAGAAGCGAAGAGGATGGGATATGAACCAATAGGAAATGGGCTTACAGGAATTGCAACGTCTTTTTTCAATAAGCTTATAGCCCCTTCTTCCTACATTGGAGAGTGGAGCGTCGAAACTCATGGTGCCCGTTTTTACAAGCCAAGTGGAAAAAACGTAATTGCCAATCTTTCAATATGTACATATCTATATGGAAAGTTCCCTGCAGAATGGGAGAAGAAATATAACATCTCTTTTTCAAATTCTTATAACGAGTGGAAGGAATTCATGGAAAAAATGAGATTTACTGTTTTTGTTGCAATCGCTCCACCGACAAATATAAGTTCCGTTCCCTCAGGTAAATTATTATTAGCCGTTCTAATTTGTACTTCCAGCGATAAAAAGTTAGAAGTGAGGCTTCATTTCAATTTCAAAAACAATAACGGTGAGAAGGACATAGCAGATTCCAAGAACTCTTTGGATGATATTTTCATGAAATGTTTGACTGCTTAAAAAAAAGATTTTTATGAAATGCTTCAAATGTAATGCTGAAATCCCCGACGGCTCCAAGTTCTGCATGGAGTGCGGGGCGAAACAGGAGGTGCTACAGAAGTGCCCGTCGTGCGGAACAGAGGGACTGCCGCTTGAGGCGAAGTTTTGCCCTAATTGCGGAAAGGAACTAAAGCAAGAACCAACAGTGAAACAGCCTGTGACACCCGCCGATGTGCGTGACCTGTTCTTCCCCATACAAGGCATAACCTTGGGAAAGACAACAAAGGCTGATGCTATACGCCTGAGGAAAGTTGTTGACGTGAACTTTGACGGAGACTATGCGTTCCAAGCTAAGTGCGAAGAAATATGCGACGGCTATATGAGTCAATCCGGACCGAAGTTTGTCCTTAAGGATAAATCATACGTTGCAAACTATATGTCATTTATGAGTCCCAAACACGATTATCCTGAAGAATGGACGGAGCGACTCGGCCTTACCCCCGACTCTACGCGAAGCGAATGGACTGCCTTCTTCCGCAAAAACGGCTTTAGCGTTGAAGAGACTCATCACGACTCCGGTTTCCTGCGAAATACCGACATTGTGGATGCAACATCCAAAGACGGGCGGCTGCATTTCAATCTGCTCTTTCTTTCAAGCACAAACAAATTGGGACAACTAACCGCAGACTATCAATAATACATCTTTCGCATGTAATAAAACAACCACGGATTTAAAGATTTATGGGATTCCCCACCTTTGTGACTTAGCCATAATTGGCGGATTACACGGATTTTTACACCTGAGGGAATCGCGGCTTTAGCCGCTGTAATCCCAAAACAATCAACAATAGGAAACAATAGTGGAAGAGCCATTTCCCCAAAATCCCTTAATCCGTGGTTCAAAAAAGAACTTGAGAAACTTGAATCAATAACATAAATACAGCATAAAACTATGGGAACAATTATTGGCGACCCGGTTCCGTTTCCTGGAGCCACACCGGTAGAGATTCAGCAGGCTGAGATGGACACCTGCGCAGTGAAGTCACAACAGATAGTGATGCATGCCTTCGGGCTTGACATCCCAGAGAGCCAGCTCGCGGAAGAAGCCCAGGCAAAGGGCTACTACGAGCCGGGCTTCGGCAGCGACCCAGAACAGGTGGGCCGACTGCTCAACGACCACGGCATTCCAACCCACATTGAGCACGGCGCCACCGTCTACGACCTCATCAACGAACTGGCACAGGGCCACAAAGTAATAGTGGGTGTAGATGCCGAGGAGCTGTGGCGCCCCTCGCCTATGAACGACCTCTTCGGCGAACAGGCCAACCATGCCCTCATCGTGACTGGCATTGACACCACCGACCCTAACAATATACAGGTGGTGATTACCGACCCGGGCTCAGGCGACGTAGCCTGCCGATACCCCATCGAACAGTTCCTTGATGCCTGGCACGACTCCAACTGTCTCTATGTGGCTACCGACATACCGGCACCGAAGGAGTTCTCGCCCGAGATGGTCAACTTCGACTACGACAGCGGACACCTGCCCAGCATTCTCAATGTGCCTTACGAGTTCTTCACCGAGACAATACTGCCCGCTGTCCACGACGTATACGACTGGGTGTCAGATGCCCTCACCGACAACTTCATCGTGAACGGCATCAGCGATGTGTGCGACTTCCTTGGCGACACCATCGACGACTTCCTTGGCGGACATCACGACGGCGTGAGTGCCCTTGACTTCCAAACCACCATTGACGATGCCAAGATGCACATCAACTCCGTTATCGACGACTATACAGACGGCTACAACGACGGACAGGACTTGAACTTCCACGATATGCTTTTCTCATAGAAAACCGCAAGACTATATGGAATGGAAAGAACTTGAACCCAAGGTTGCTCAGGTACAGAAGAACCTGAAGGACATTTTTGCCGCCATGCAGCAGGTGGACACCGCCCTGCTGCCCGAACGCGACAACGAGGTGAATGCAGCCGGCGAGATGCTTGACGACGAGCTATACGATGTCGTGGTGTGTGGTGAGGTGAAAAAAGGCAAGTCCTCGTTTATCAATGCTCTCATTGGCGAAGCTATACTCCCTACAAACACAGAGGTGGCCACATCGCAGGTGTTCCGCATCATCAACAGCGAGGAGCAGCGCTTCTCGCTTGTGTTCACCGACAAGACCCGTATGGAAATCTCGCGTGAGGAGCTGTCTCGCTATGGCTCTCAGGTGGATGCCGATGCCGAGGGTGAGCCGGTGTTCCAGAGCCACGCCCTCGACTATATAGAAATATGTACGCCCGTAGCCTTCCTGCCCAAGCAGGTGGCCATAGTCGACACTCCGGGCATCGGAGCACTCTACACGGCCCACGAGCGCATCACCTCACACTACCTGAAGCGTGCCGCAGCGGTGGTGTTCATCCTTGACCCGCAGAATCCCGTCACAAAGCCCGAGCTGGACTTCGTAGAGAAGGCCCTTGGAGTGACAAACCAGATACTGTTCGTAATGACAAAGATGGACAATTATGACACTGACTATATCGTCAACATGCTCCGCCGCAACGAGGAGCTTCTGGCCCCCTTTGCCCCGCGAACAGCCAACGGCCACATAGAGGTGCTGCCCATGTCAAGCATGGTGCTCTACAATGCGGCGAAGGAAGACATCGACGTGCTTCGCGATGTGTCAATAGAAGAGAGCCGCTACGAGCCGGTGCGCAACGAGATGATGACCATGATGCAGCGCACCGTGGGCCTCTCAAGAAATGTGTATATCTACAACGTACTGCTGCGCTACAACTCGGCTGTTATGGCATCCATCACCGAGCAGAGCAAGGCCCTCTCGCAGCCTGGCTCGTCAAAGGAACTGCTGGAACACAAGGAAGAACTGAAAAAGGAGTTCATTTCCGAGTGGGGACCCACAGGCACAAAGCAGAAGCTGATATTACAGCAGGTGGCCGACCGCATCACAGCCCTGCGCACACAGCTCACCACGCTGACCAGCACCGTAGGCCCGCTCTACACCAAGTATGACGAGGAGATAGAGGCCCTGACACTGAACGAGATTGACGAATATGCCCAGACGCTGCCAAAACGCATCCAGAACGAGTTCGGACAGCAGTGGAGCAGCCTCATTGAAGAGTGCACCATGGGCATACAGCAGATTCTGCAGCAGTACAACGAAGAGCTTCACACCGACATTCACGTAGGAATAGACGAGGAGATAAGCAATGTGCTCACGCCGGTTGTACTGCCCCAGATGGACTTCATGCAGGTGTTCAACCACGGGCGCAACGGCATTCTCTCTGCCAGCCTCATAGCCGGTGCCGTAAGCTTCATTGCCCCCGTCATTGGCGGACTGCTGATGCTGGTGGGCGGATGGTGGTTCTTCGGACAGTCAAAGAACCGCGAGAAACTGCTGCGCAGCCAGGCCGAGTTGCGCAAGTTCATGAGCAACGCCATACTGAAACTTAACAACGAGGTCTGCGTGAAGCCCGCCTCTCCGAACGACCCGCTCTCCTTGGAACAGCGCACGGAGCGCGAACTGAGCGAAGGGGCCCAGAACGCACTGAAGAGTATATACGAGCAGCAGAAGGCTAACGTGGAGAAGGAGCTGAACATCATAAGTGAGCAAGTGAAGAAGGAGGGCGAGGAGCGCAACAATGCCCTGAAGACCATCGCCGCCATTCGCAATGCATGGATGCCCATCCACCAGAAACTTGTCGACACGAAGACTCTCCTTGCCGACCTTGACAAACAACTTAATTCCAAAGAGACTGTATGAGTGCCATCGGCATAGATTTCGGAACTTCGTTCTGCTCCGCCTCGTGGGTGAATCCGCAGACGGGGCGGCCGGAGGTCATCACCTTTCACGAGACCGGAACGGCAAAGATTCCGTCAATAGTGTATTTCCCCGACAATGGCGAGCCTAACGTCGGACAAGGTCCGTTCATGCTGCTGGACAACATTGGCGGCCTGCGCGAAGACCAGCGGCAGATGGTGCTTCAGGCCACCGTCCAGAGCATTAAGCGCAAGATGAAGAGGGGCGGCCGCTTCCGCACACCGCAGCGCGACTACAGCCATACGGACATCGTGGCCTTGATACTGAAGAAGATTCGAACGGAGGCCGAGCTGTCGTGCGTATTCCCAGAGCCTGTCACAGAGCTGGTGCTCACCCACCCCGTCATGTTCGAGGAGTGGAAGAAAGACCTGCTTCAGGAGGCAGCCCGGCAGGCAGGATTCCAGAAGGTGACTCTCCTGGAGGAACCCGTCTCGGCAGCAATCGGCTATATCGGTGCCAACAACCAGCCCGACACCAAGGGCGTGATGGTCTACGACCTGGGAGCCGGCACGTTCGACGTGGCCTACGTGCAGATAGAACACAACGGGAAGAACACAGAGTATCACATTCCCGTGCCGCCGCGGGGCGACTCAATGTGTGGCGGCGACGACATCGACATGGTGCTCTATCAGGAGTGGGAGCAGCTGGCCCGCAGCCAGTACCACCGCTCCCTGTCGCCTCGTGAGGGCGAGATAGACCTGGGTTTCCTGTTCCGCTGCCGCAAAGGCAAGGAAATGCTGTCAAACATGCCACAGTATATGTTCAACGAACTCCTGCCGCCCGTGCCGGGCAGTCCGCTGCAGCGCTTGCAGATGAACATCACCCGCCAGGAGTTCAACAGCAAGATTGACAAGGTCATTGACCGCACCATCAGCAAGACCAAGGAACTGCTCGACGACATCCGCGCCAAGAACCTGCCTCTTGACTATGCCATCCTTATAGGCGGCAGCTCACGCATTCCGCTGGTTGCCGAACGCCTGCAGCAGACACTGGGCAAGGTGCCCGTAAGGACTACTGGCGCCGTTGATGCTGCCGTAGCCCTCGGTGCCTCTTACTACCGTCTGGAGAAAGAACATGTGCACAGAGCTGACACCAAGGCGCAGACCGGCAAGCCTGCCAATGACAATGAGGAATGCTTCTGCATCTACTGCGGTAAGAAGTTCAGGAAGTCGTTCCGCTTCTGCATGTTCTGTGGCAAGCCAAACTACCTGCTAAAGAAATGAACCCTATAGAAGAAACACGCCAGATTCTGGAGCGTGCCGCCGCACTGCTCAAGGAGATGCCCGACCCTCAGTGGCAGTCGCGCATTGCCGAGTTGCAGATTAAGCTCAGCCAGCCCTGCGTGCTGGCCATTGCAGGCCGCGTGAAGGCAGGAAAGAGCTCGTTCCTTAATGCACTCATAGGCATGGATCTGGCAAAGGTGGGCGAGCTGGAGACTACAGCAACCATAAACCGCTTCTGCTACGGAGAGCCGGAAGACCCCGAGCACCCCGTCACCGTGGTTTGGGACAACGGCATGCAGACGCAGGAGACGCTGGCCTTCATGGACTCACTGCAGGGCCACGACCCGGAGACGCTGAAAAGGGCTGAGGGCATCAACTACCTGGAGTTCCGGTTGAAGCACGAACTGCTGCGCGAGATTACCCTGGTAGACACCCCGGGCACCGATGCCGTGGTGGGCGAAGGCGGCGACGAGCACGAGAAGGTGACGCAGGCTTTCTTCAACCTGAGGAAGAAACACCGCGAGCAGACTGCCTCCTGTGCCAGCGAGGCTGATGCCGTCATCTATCTGGTAGTGGCCGTTGCTACCCACAATACACGTAAGTTCCTTGATGACTTCCGCGATGCGTCGGCCGACTCGTCGGCACTCAACGCCGTGGGCGTACTGTCGAAGGTCGACATTGACACTGCCCTCATGGAGCGACGCCGCGAACAGGCCGACTATGTGGCCAACAGCCTGCGCGAACAGCTGAACACGGTAATACCGGTATCTGCCGGCCTGTATATGGCGGTGAGAGACCACAGGACCGAACTGCCTCTGTGGCAGCAAAAGCTGAAGACCATCCCGCCAAAGGCCTTCGACTACTTCATGCGCCAGGAAAGCATGTTTCTCACCGAGCGCGAAGATGTCATCTGGGCACTCTATCAGGGCACCGATGCCTCGCCACTCTCGCTCAGTGAGCGCCAGCAGCTGCGCAGCGGACTCTTCTGGAGCATCTTCAGGACCATTGCCACTACGCTCTACCACAGTTCCACGCCAGAAGAGGCGCTGCAGAAGCTTGACGATATTGCCAACATGGACGAGGTGCGCACCACTGTTCGCGAGCAGTTCTTCAACCGCAGCAAAATAATACGCTGCTTCCGCATACTCACCGAACTGCGGCAGATGCTCGACCACATACGCCGCAATGCATTCTACGAAATGAGGCAGCAATGCCAGCTCCACGACAAATGGGTGCAGTTTGTCAAGGCGAATGCCAGTCGCACAGACAGCGCTACCGCAGAAACTCTGCTGGCATTCTTGCAGCAGCATGCTCAGGCCGAGGCCGACATCACCGCGCTGGAAGAGCGCTTGCGCCGTGAACTTATCATACCTGTTGAAGACCTGCAGCTCAATCTGGAGAACTACGACGCCGACTACAGGTCGCTGAAGCTGCTGCAGTCGTGCCGCAGCCAGTGGACTGAGGATGAATATCAGGAACTGTGCCATCTTTTCGGACTCTACGGTGAGCGCACCATGCCGCAGGGCATGACGGCCTATGCCCGGCAGATGTACTGGCGGAAGAAAGCCACTCTGCTTGCCGACAAGAAGATGCGAGCCATTGCCGAACAGGCCGTCAACGTCTATGGAGAGATATAATTAAACATTACAACTTTCGCATATGTATATGAACCACGGATTTAAGGATTTATGGGATTTCCACCTTGGAGATTAAGCCAAGTCAGCAGATTACACGGATTATTACACCTGAGAGAATCGCGGCTTTAGCCGCTGTAATCCGAAACAATCAATCATCGGAAATAGTAGTGGAGAGCCATATCCCCAAAATCCCTTAATCCGTGGTTCTAAAAACTTGAGAAACTTGAATTAAACAATACAAGAACATGATAAACTTTTTAAAGAGACTTTTTTGTTCGAAGAGTGCCGTAAGCTCCGAGCAGGTTGTATTCAACGAACAGCCAGCCGCATCGTCTGCCGGTGAGACACCCGCGACTGAAGCGGCCTCCAAGCAGGGCGACTTCGAGAAACTTCTCAGCGAAATGGCCCAGGTGGCCAAAAGCTACGACCAGCTGGCGGCCCAGCTTGGCGGTGACAGTCGCGAGCTGCTGCTTGACGTGGTCCAGAAAACCATTGACAGCATGCTCCTGTCCGGTTGCCGGCCTATCACCGACGAGCCCCTCTACGACATGAGCCGTCACCGTCCGGAGCCTTTTTCACTTGCCGCCCCCGGCACTCCCGTCAAGCGCACCGTCCGTCCTGGCGTGGAGTGGCAGGGTAAAGTCTACATCCCCGCCGTCGTTGAACTGTAATATTCCTCAATCGTCATGAAGAAATGTCCTAAGTGCGGGCAGGAGCTGCCCGATGCCGCCCGCTTCTGCATGGGCTGCGGCAGCGCCCTGCCTGAGAACACCACAAAGAACTGTCCCAACTGCGGGTTTGAGGGTCTGCCCAAGGAAGCCGCGTTCTGCCCGAACTGCGGAAAGGAGTTGACGCAAAACTATGTGGAAATGCCAACTCAGACTCCACAGCCTGCCCTGCAACCCGTAAAGGCCAAGTCTGAGCAACAGGACCAGAGGCTTCCCTCTGTAGTGTGGCGCTCATTTGGAGCCATTGACTTAGGACACACCACACTTTCAGAAGTGCCGACAATTGAGGAGGAAAAGAATCCAAATCAGAGTAGAATCTTTTATTTAAAAGTGGGCACCATTTCCTATTATAGATACAGAAACCGATTCGTATATGATTCTGCATGTATTGACTGGGATTCTCCTATGCCTGAGCAGCTGAAAATTATGGGGTGCTCCTGGGATTTGTCCTACAACCAATGGAAGGCACTATTGGAGAAACAAGGGGCAAAGCAGGATTATGAAAGCAGTAAAATACACACAACTGACACTTCTGGTAAGCCAAGTCTTTGGGGAAGCCTCTGCTTCTATTTCACTGACAGTGTTTGCGTGGACATTGATTTTAGTAGTACTGAAAGGAATACAACTGCCAATGGCTTGGACAGCCCTGGCACTGCCACTGAAATATGGATTAACTATGGACCTCTACGGGATGCAAAGAACAATCATGTCGATTTTGAACAAGATATAACCAAGGAAATAGAACATTTAATTGAAAATAAAAGCTATGAGTGAAAACAGAATACTGGAGCTGCTGCAAAGCTTATACTATTGGAAGACCGTAGAATTCAACGATACTACCTTCGGCAAATATGGCGTGAAGCTCAACACCAAACAGGATGGCGCAGAGTATCAGGATTTCGTTTCTTTCTTTCAGGCAAACCGTTCTTTGGTGGCCATCATGAGGGTTCAATTCACCAACATGAAAAACAGGCATCACGCCAGAATCATGTATCTCAACAACCTCTTTTGCAAGGACGAGTCACCATCCGGATGCCTGTACGTGAATGGCGACACTCTCTGGATGGAGTGCCAGATGCCTTACAACGAGAATGTTCCTGAAAAAGTGGTCTGTGCGTTTATGGAGCAGACTATAAGGGATTCTGACAAATACTTGAAGGAATACTTATATCCTAATTTGAGTAAGATCTTAGAATAGGTTGTCGCCATGAAGATATGCCCAAAGTGCGGGCAGGAGCAGTGGGTTACTGCAATAGTGCAGTGGGTTATTGAAATAAGGCAGTCCCTTTTTCTAAAAACCCACTGCCTTTTTTTAAAAAACCACTGCCTTTTTCAGAGAAACAAGTTGTTCTACAGAACAGAGTTCACGTGAAGAAGTCCTATTTAAGAACATTGTCGGCAGCTAACCTTAGTCCCAAATGTTCTCCACAAGTATTAGGAGAGAAATAATTACGGCATGTTATTCTGCAAAATGAATTGTTTCCCTTAAAACAACCTCCGCGGGCTACTCTGAAAGACCCCCAGCTTTTATCATTTACAGGATTGTTAAGAGGAGATATAGAATACCGTCCATACCAATCCTGACACCATTCCCAAGTATTGCCACTAAAGTCATACAGTCCCAATTCATTAGGCCGCTTTTGCCCTACCTCATGGGTAACACCATTACTATTCCTGTTATACCAAGCCACATCTTCTACCAAGTCACTCCCTGCATAAACATACCCCCTATGATAATTGCCACCACGAGCCGCATATTCCCATTCTGCCTCAGTAGGAAGTCTAAATTGCATCTGGGTCAATTCGTTGAGTTTCCTAATAAACATTTGACAATCATTCCAACTGACATACTCCACTGGTCGGTTGGGATTTTGAAAGTTTGAAGGATTACGACCCATTATCGTCTTCCATTCAACTTGGGTGACTGGATATTTGCCTATATAGAAAGATGACAACGACACTTGATGTGCAGGTTTTTCATCAGAATAGTTTTCATTTCCTTTTGAATTGCCCATAGAGAACGTCCCACCTTCTACACATACCATATTATTTACTAATTGCTGAATCGTCAATGGGTAATTCACCTTTGGAGTTGTCGGCTGGGCAGCAACATCGTTTTTAATACTGTTTATTTTGACATCAGACTGCTCCTCTGGTTGGATAACAGGTGCTCCACAGCAAGGACAGAAATCGTATATTTTGATTACCTTTCCGCAATTTGGACAGAAAAATGCCTCTTCTGGTAAATCCTCAAAACCGCAGTGTGGACAGCAGTTATCTTTGATTTCTTTACCACAGTGCAAGCAGAAGCGGCTCTCATCGGGCACTGTCTGCCCGCAATGACTACATTTCTTCATAGTTCTAAGTAGATGAACATAAACAGTTTATATTAATTCTTGAGAAATTCGTGTGTAATTCGTGATAATTCGTGTTTAGTTTTTAACATGAATTACCATGAATTGAACATTAATTATTCATTTTTCAAGAACAAATTCGTTTCATTCGTTTTAATTCGTTGCTGATGATATCCTGGCATTCACCTCGTTGATTCTTTGCCTTGTGTTCTGGGTTTCGGGGTGATTGCTGCCCAAGGTTTCCTCCCTTATGGACAGCGCTTTCTGAAAGTACTCCAGGGCGTGAACATAGTCACCCTGTTCGAAATAGGCGCCGCCCATGCTGTTGTAAGTAGCCGCTACACGAGGATGGCGCTCGCCCAAAAGTTCAATGCGCAGCTCCAGGGCTTTCTGCAGATACTCCAAAGCAGCCCCCTGGTTTCCCATCCTTGTGTAGGCCCCACCAATGTTGTTATAGCGCGTGGCAACATTGAGGTGGTGCTCGCCGAATATGGCCCTGTCTATGGTCAGTGCCTTGTTGAAGAAGTCGAGGGCCTGCTCCTGACTGCCCATGGAGCTGTAGGCCAGCCCTATATTATTATATGTGGCGGCAACGGTGAAGTGCGTCTCGCCCACGGCAGCCTTCATTATGTCAAGAGCTTTCCGGTAGTATTCAATGGCCTGCTGGTATTCCTGCTGACCATATTTTATGGCTCCGATGTTGTTATAGCTCCAGGCAAGTGAAGGATGGCGCTCGCCAAGTATTCTCCTCCTTATCGCCAGAGCCTTCTGGTAATAGTCAAGGGCCATCTCCCTGTTGCCTTTCTTGCCGTAGATAGCCCCCACGTTGTTGTATCCTGAAGCCAGGTCAAGATTTTCCTCACCGTAGGCCGTTCTCCACAATTCCGTTGCTTTCTGGTAATACTCCAGAGCCTTGTCGTAATTGGCAAGGTCTGAGTATACGGCTCCTAAGTTCTGGTAGCAGTCGGCCATGTCCACATGGTTCTCTCCGAGCGAGTCTTTCTTTATGCTGTATTCCTCAAGCAGCAGCTCCAGTGCCTGCTGGTAGTTGTTCTTCCTTGCATGTATGGCAGCTATGTTGCCGAGGCACGTGCCCACCTCCACGTGGCGCTCGCCCAGCACGGCCTTGCTCACCTGCAGGGCTTTCTCGTAGTATTCCAGTGCTGTGTCATATTGTCCCAGGTCGGAATAAACACCGCCTACATTATTATATCCCAGTGCCGTCCACTCGCTCATCTCGCCATGAGAGCTGACGGCATTTCTCAGCGTCCGCTGATAATAGACAAGAGCCGTGTTGTAGTCACCCACATAGTCACTTATGAATTTCCCTGCATCCCTCTGCCACTCCACGTTCATAGTGTCGAGAGCAGCACGCTGGCAGAGGTAGTGGGCAGCCGAGTCGTTCTCGTATCTGTTGGCAAAGATTGTCGACTTGTTATAGAAGTCCTCTGCCAGGTCGTTGAGCTTGAACTCATAGTCCTGCCGAGCCTGCTGAGCCACCAGCTGCGCCAGCTGTGCCAGCTGTTGTGTCTGTATGGCCTGCTGCTGTGCCTGCTGCACCTCGGCCACTCGCTGGCTCATGTCGCCCTTCAGGTTTATCAGCGAGTCGGCCTGTTCCAGTTCTGCATTCTCTATACATTGCAGAATCTGGCGGTTCAGGTCGCTTATGCCCTCATAGTCCATCATGGCGTAGCGCTCGGCCATGCCGTCTATCATGTCAATAAACTTCTGGAAGTTGTCGCCCAGGGCCTGCTCCTGCTGTGCAGCCTCCTGCTGAGTAATCTGCTGTGCTTCCAACTGCTGCTGTATGGCGGCCAGGCGCTGCTCGTAGTCGGCCTGTGCCCGCTGATAGGCGCGCTCCTCTATGCGGCGCTTGTCGGCATCAAGGTCGGCCTGCCGCACCATTACTATCTCCTGGCGCACGGTGGACGAGAAAGGCTGCTGGCGACCTATCACGCCCTTGTCCACCAGCTGGTAGCCCTGCTTCTGTATGCGCATTATGCGATAGCTCTGCCCGGTGCAGTTGAATGAGAACTGCCCCTGCGCATTGGTAACCACGCTGTTGGTCACTCCGCCTATGCTTACGGTGCCGCCTGCTATGGGCTGCGGCTGACGGTTAGGACGGCTCAGGGTACGGATGTAGCCCTGCTGCACCTGGGCTGAGGCGACGAGCAGTGTCGCCATACAAGCAAACATGCAAAGAATCTTTCTCATTAGCTATTATAATAAGTTGAGCACAAAGGTAGTAATTTTTTCGTAGAAAAAGTAAAAAAAGCGGACATTTCTTTGCTGAATCATTTTTTTCCTCTATCTTTGTAAGCGATTTTATTACCAATTCACCTAAAACTACACGTATGAAAGATTTACAGATGTACATCAACGGCCAGTTCTGCGAGAGCTCGAACGGCCAGTGGATTAATGTGCTGAACCCCTCAACCGAGGAAGTCATCAGCCGCCAACCCGAGGGAACCATTGACGATGTGAACCGTGCACTCGACGCCGCCCGCGCCGCCCAGAAGGCATGGGCCAAGACTCCCGCCATCGAGCGTGCCCAGTATCTGCTGAAGATTGCTGCCGGCATAAAGGCCCGCGAGCAGGAGTTCACCGAGATTATTATGCGCGAGCAGGGCAAAACCCGCAACTGGGCCAGCATTGAGGTGGGCGCCACAATAGCCTACTTCGAGTATATGGCCTCGTTCGCACGCCACATTGAGGGCGAGATAATACCCTCCGACCGCCCCAACGAGACCATACTGCTCACGAAGAAGCCCATCGGCGTGGTGGCAGGCATCCTGCCCTGGAACTTCCCGTTCTTCCTCATTGCCCGCAAGGCTGGTGCCGCCCTCATCGCAGGCTGTACCATAGTCATCAAGCCCTCGCAGCTCACTCCTGAGAACTGCACCGAGTTTGCCAAAGTGGTGGCCGAGACCGGACTGCCCGCAGGCGTAATAAATATTGTTACGGGTAAGGGCAGCGTCATCGGCAACGAGATGGCCGGAAGCCCCAAGATTGACATCGTCTCCGTGACGGGCAGCGTATCTGCCGGCGAGAGCATC
>JAFTAR010000036.1 GCA_017455495.1 Prevotella sp. | reverse complement strand
GATGGACGACGCTATGTGGGGCATGATTCTGGGTAAGAGCGGAAAGATACCTGGTACGATAGACGAGGCACTCGTGAGCTTGGCTCACGAGCAGGGTCGCGAGTTCACCGACGTAGACCCGCACACACTGCTGCCCAACGCACTGGAAGGCTTCAAGAAGGAGATGGACGAAAACGGCTGGGACTATGGTCAGGACAACGAGGAACTGTTTGAGCTGGCCATGCACCCCGAGCAGTATCGCCCCTTCAAGAGCGGACAGGCCAAGAAGCAACTGCTGGCCGACATACAGAAGGCGAAGGACGCGAAGCTGAGTGTGCGCGGCGGTTCGCCCGCCGAGCTGGCTGCCTTCAAGCACGCCAAGGCCGATGCCGTGAAGAGTCCGCTGGCCGGACAGCTCATCTGGAGCTTCGGCGGCGAGGGCGTTCCTGCTCCTTGCATTGAGCCGTTCATAGGCCAGACCTATAAGGAGGGCGACACCTTCTGCTACCTGCAGACCAAGTGGGGCGAGATAGTGGAAATACCGGCTGCACTCGGCGGCAAGCTCGTTGACATCAGCGTTAAGCCCGGTCAGAACATCCGGCAGGGCGACACCATTGCCTGGATAGAGCGCCAACAGTAGCTTTTAGACTGCCTAAATAAGGCAACTATTACAACTTTGGACAACATCATTTTAGAGAAAGATGTTGTCCTAAGTCTATTTCAAAGGGGCTTAGCGGCAGGTGGCTGTCGAGGCCGTAGACATCGGCATTGAGCGGGTTGTTCTTCCAGGCATAGCGCATTTTTGTTGGAGTGCTGCCGTTCAGGGCTGCGGGCACCGTTACTGTTATGGTGTTGCCCGTGGCAGTGGCTTCGGCATTAACGAAGCTGCCGTCGCTGCCCGCCAGTTCGAAGTATTTCAGTGAGCCGGGGCGCAGGGGCTGGTCAAGCGTGAGCACCACGCGGCAGGACGGTTCAGCAGCCACTGGCTCCGGGCCGGCCGACGAGGTGGGAGGCAGCACCGTGGCGCTGACGACCTGCGGGAAGAGCGCTACGCGCTCGCCCAGGACAAGACGGCGGAAACAGAGGGCTATGCGCTGGGCCACCTCCCGCTTGCGCAGGGGGTGTATGTCCTGCGTCTCGCCCAGGTCAATGTTCACCACGCACTCAGCGTAGGGGTCGTTGGCAGCTACTGTGCGCTGGGCTTCACGCACCTGGCTCCAGCCCGTGTTCTGCGGCTGCTGCACACACTCCATGTAGTTGGCCAGCTGAACAATGGCGAAGGGCATCTGCGGCTGCTGGAAAGCCTGCCGCCAGTTGCTCATGAGCAGCGCCAGCTTGTTGGCGTAGGAGGAGGCGTCGCCGCCCGTGTTCGACTCGCCCTGATACCACACCACTCCTGCCAGCGTCATTGGAGCCAAGGGCCTTAACACGGCGTTGTAAAGAGTGGAGGGCAGGTTCTGCAGGCTTACGTCGCCGCTGGGGCACTGAGGCATGTCGGCTCCGGCATGCTGCTTCCACTGTTCGCTGAGGCGTATCACGTCCTGTGGCAGCGGGTTCAGGCTGTAGCGGTCGGGTCCGAAGGCAATGAGGTAGGGCTTCTCGGGAATGAAGTGAGCTGCACCATATTTATTAATGAAGCGCACGGTGATGACGTTGTCGCCCTCGCGGAGCAGGCCCTCGGGTATGTCGTAGCGTCGCGGCGGATACTGGTAGTAGGTGCGCCCCACCTGCTGCCCGTTTACGTATGTGATGTCGGCATCAAAGAGCGTGCCAAGCAGCAGTCGTGCCGGCTGGCCCGCATGGGCTGCGTCCACCTGAACGTGCTGTCTGAGCCAGGTGCTGCCAATGCCGCGCCAGCTCCACTGGTACTGCTGTATGGTGGTCCAGCTGGAGTCGTCATAGTCAAGAGCCGTAAAGCCCTGCTGCATGCCCGGGTCGCGCTCGTCGAGCATCTGGTTCCAGCGGCGGTCGGCCTGGCTGTTGGCCTGCTGCTGGGCGCGGATGTAATCGGGATTGTCGTAGAGGCGCGTCTTCTCCACCAGCATGGGGTAGTAGTTGCGAAGGGTGTCGGCACTTATCCAGGCCTCTATGGGCGTGCCGCCCCAGCTGTTCACAATGATGCCCTGCGGCACGCCGGTGTGCTCTTGCATCTGCTGGCCAAGGAAGGCACCCACGGCCGAGAAAAGCCATGCGTTCTGCTTGTTCAGCGGCAGCCAGTTGATGCTGGTCTGGCGAATGTCATCCTTCTCGCCGCCGGTGCTGGTGTCGTTCTGCACGCGGAAGAGGCGCACTTGGGCATTGTCCATGCTGTCTATGGCTCCGGTGTACCAGGGGTAGACACGCTCTATGGTGACGTCGATGTTCGACTGGCCGCTGAGCAGCCACACGTCGCCGAGGGAGACATTGTTGATTTGAGAGTTCTTGCGTCCCTCTGGTAGCAAGCCAGCAGAGCTGGAGCGGAGGTTTGAGAGTTGAGATTTTATTGTCAGCACATATCCGCCTCCGGGCTTCATCTTCTTGTTCTTTGGCAGGCAGAGAAGCCAGCGGCCCTGGGCATCGGCGGTTGTAGTGGCCGTGCTAAGCACTTTCTGCTTAGAGTTGAGCAGGCTCACGACCACTTGTTCTCCGGCATCGGCCCAGCCCCAAACGTTGATGTCGGCTCCGCGCTGCAGCACCATGCCGTCCTGGAACAGCAGCGGCAGCCTTACATTAGCACTGACGGCTATGCAGAGCAGCAGCACGGCCCATGTTGTCAGGAAAAGTCTTTTTCGTGTCATCTTCTGATATTTTTATGATGCAAAGGTAAGCATTTTTTGCGTTAGGAGATAATAATTGTATTTCATAAAGGTTAAATGAAACAAAAAGAAATGCATTAGAAACGAGGCTACGCTTTACATTTATATAAAAAGCACTACCTTTGCAGGAAATAACAAACACCCTACGACAAAAATGGCAACAAACACCGCTAATCAGAATGAGAGCAAGGGCTTCTACAAGCTCTCGTGGCTGCAGCGCATCGGCTTCGGTGCCGGCGACCTGGCCCAGAACCTTATCTACCAGACCATCTGCATGTACTTGCTGTTCTTCTACACCGACGTCTATGTTCTTGGCGGCGACGTGGCGAAGTCGGCAGGCCTGGCCGGAACGATGTTCCTCGTGGTGCGACTGGTAGATGTTCTGTGGGACCCGCTCGTGGGCACCTTCGTAGACAAGCATACCCCCCGCCTGGGCAAGTACCGCTCGTGGCTCATCATGGGCGGCATACCCCTCACCATTCTGGCCATACTGTGTTTCTGGGACGGCTTTGCCCCCAGCATCATCTATGCCTACATCACCTACGTTGGCATGTCGATGCTCTACACCTTGATAAACGTGCCCTACGGCGCCCTGAACTCATCGCTGACGCGCGACACCAACGAGATAACCATCCTTACGTCCACCCGCATGTTCATGGCCAACGTGGGCGGTCTCTGCGTGTCGGCCGGAGTGCCCATCCTCGTGGCTGTGCTGGCCGGGGCCGAGCTGCCCATAGAGATGGCGCTGTTCATGGGCCTGGGTTCGCTGCCTTCATTCATCTTCATGCCCTTGGTGCCGGCCATCAAGCGCAAGGTGGGCAAGAAGAACATGTTCTACATCTTCCTCACCGTAGCCATAGTGGGCATGATGCTGCTCTATGTCATAAGCAAGATGGGCACGGTGAAGGAGAATATCGTCCTGGTGTACATTGCACAGTTCATCAAGTCCACGGGTGTCATCGTGGCCACGGGATATATGTGGGCACTCATTCCGGAGGTCATCTCTTACGGTGAGTGGAAGACAGGCCGTAGAATTAGTGGCATTGTCAACGCCCTGACGGGCATCTTCTTCAAGGCTGGCATGGCCCTGGGCGGTGTAATACCCGGTTGGGTGCTGGCCTGGACAAGCTACCGTGCTGCCGAGGAGGCCAATACGTTGCCAAAGGACTCCAACGCCTGGGTCCTCACCATGCTAATCTTCGCCCTCGTGGGTCTGGCCCTGCTCATCTTCTGCTTCTCACAGACCAAGGAGCGCGTGGTGATGGACGACAGCGAGACGAAAAACGTAAAGGTCTCTGACCTCTTCACCGAGTTCAAGCGCAACCGTCCGTTGCGCATCATCGCCCTCTTCTTCATCACTGCATTCGCCATGATGAGCGTGGGCAACGCCGCCGGTGCCTACTTCATGAACGACCTGGAGCTGCAGGAGCCGCTGGCACAGGAGGGCATACGCTGGCTCGTGTGCATCATTCCCGCCATCCTGCTCGTCCTCGCCATGTGGATTATCTCGAAGTATGAGCTGACCGACGAGAAAGTGGACCAAATCAACAAGGAGATTGAGGCGCGTGGCACTAATTAACAGCCATTATAAGTTTAAGCAGAGCGAAGTATGGACAAGGCAGTATCAACATTGCGCTTACAAAGGCAGAAAAAGACGAACTGGTGGAAAATTTCCACCGGTTCGAGCCATTGAAACACTCTACTGTCATGCCTAAAGCATTTACCGGGCGAGGACTGTATATGCTGGCTACCATATTGAAAGGAGATGTTGCGACCGAAGCGACTATTGCGATTTGTTGAGACAACACACGAAAAAGAGTAAGAAAAGATGAAAAATACCAATAACAAGCTGTTGGCGTCAGCCCTGTCATTTATCATTTATCATTTATCATTTAGCGGCGTAGCCGCGCAGTCTCTGGCCGAGGCCTACCGCGACTGCTGGTACACAGGGGTTAGCGTGAACCAGTGGGAGGTGGCAGCCGACTTGAGCGGACAGAACGCACACGACGTTACCGGCATGGTAAGTGGCGACCAGACGAGAGACTGGCCCATCATCACGGCAAACTTCAACTGGGTGGTGGCCGAGAACTGCATGAAGTGCGAGGTGGTGCACCCGCAGGAGGGCATCTACGACTTCACCCTGGCCGACCAGTTCGTTGACAAGGCCAAGGCTGCCGGACTGAAGGTGCTGGGCCATGCGCTGATATGGCACTCACAGTGCGCACCGTGGTTCCACTACGACGACCAGGGCAACCTTGTGTCGCCAGAAGTGCTGAAGAAACGCATGCGCGAACATATTTATACTATAGTGAACCACTTCCGGGGGCGGGTGGATGCCTGGGACGTGGTGAACGAGGCCTTCGAGGACGACGGCTCGCCGCGCCAGAGCCTCTTCTACCAGATTCTGGGCACCGACTATATACCCCTTGCCTTCCAGTATGCCCACGAGGCCGACCCCACTATAGAACTCTACTACAACGACTTCTCCATGAACAAGGCTCCGAAGGTGGAGGGCGTGTGCCGCTTCTTCGAGCCGCTCATACGCCAGGGCCTGCCCGTGACGGCCATCGGCATGCAGGGTCACATGATACTTGAGGACAACAACTACATACAGGAGTACGAGCACAGCATAGAGACCATTGCCCGCTTAGGCGTGCAGACGGCCTTCACTGAGCTTGACATCTCCGTGCTGCCCAACCCTTATGGCTTCAGCGGTGCCAACGTCAGCGACCGCTTTGCCTACCGCCCACAGATGGACCCCTACAAGGACGGGCTGACTCCGCAGCAGGAGCAGGCAGTGGAGGATTTCTGGCTTAGCTTCTACCAGATGCTGCTGCGCCACAAGGACAACATTCAGCGGGTCAGCTTCTGGTGCCTGAACGATGCCAACTCCTGGCGCAACGACTTCCCCATACGCGGCCGCACCGACTATGCCACACTCTTCGACCGCCAGAACCGGCCGAAGCCCTTTGTACAGAAACTTATTGAATTAGCCCCATAACAGACCTACCCCCAGCCCCATTCCCGGGCTGAGCCCGCCTACCCGGTGGATAGACAATAAAAAACAGGTAAAATAAAAATTTGAGTAACAATGAACAATAGCAACAACAATTTATCAGCAAGACTAACCTCTCCCATCCCTACAAGGGAGGGGCAGGGGGAGGGTCTAAGCCTGCCGCGCTACCTTTTCCCCAGCGACTACATGGCCGACCCAGCGGCCCACGTGTTTAACGGCAAGCTGTACATCTACCCCTCGCACGACCGTGAGTGCGACAACGTGTTCGACGATGACGGCGGCCACTTCCAGATGCGCGACTACCACGTGCTCTCGTTCGACGACATTGAGAACGGACCCGTGACCGACCACGGCGTCATTCTCGACCAGGACCAGGTGGCCTGGGTGGAGAAACAGCTGTGGGACAGCGACGTCGTAGAGAAGGACGGCAAGTACTACCTCGTCTTCTCTGCCAAGGACTATAACGGCGAGTTCCACCTCGGCGTGGCCATTGCCGACAAGCCCGAAGGCCCGTTCATCCCTCAGGAGCACCCCATCCGCGGTGCCTACAGCATTGACCCCTGCGTGTTCAAGGACGACGACGGCCAGATATACTGCTACTACGGCGGCCTGTGGGGCGGACAGCTGCAGTGGCACGTCCCCCTCAGCGTGAGGCCCCTTCAGCAGCCTGACACAGAGACAGCGCCTGCCGGATATGTGGATATAGGCCATGCCTCCGACAAGAATACCGAGCTATGGGCCCCGGCCGATGCCCCTGCCCTGAGCAGCTTTGTGGCGCGCATGACCGACGATGTGCTGCAGTTCACAGAGGCTCCTCGCCCCGTCGTAATCATTGACAAGGACGGCCAGCCCCTGCGCGCCAGTGACCCGCACCGCTTCTTCGAGGCATCGTGGATGCACAAGTATCAGGGCAAGTACTACTTCAGCTACAGCACTGGCGACAGCCACCTGCTTTGCTACGCCATCGGCGACAATCCCTACGGCCCCTTCCGCTATCAGGGTGTCATCCTGGAACCCGTCGTGGGCTGGACCACCCACCACTGCATCGTGGAGTTCAAGAGGCAGTGGTATCTGCTCTACCACGACTGTGTGCCCTCAAATGGCATTACGCACCTCCGCTCGCTCAAGGTGCAGCGCCTGTTCTACCGCGAGGACGGGAGCATTGAGACGGTAATAAATAGTTAAAGGAGTTAAGGGAGTTAAAGGAGTTAAAGACGATAGTTTTGCTGCTTTGGATTCCAGGCTCCGAATGTTATATTAATGTGAAGAAAGCAACAATTATAGCCGGCCCGTGCGTGATAGAGAGCGCCGAGCTGCTTGATACTGTGGCCCAGCGCTTGGTGGACATCAACAAGCGTCTGGGCACAGACATTATTTTCAAGGCATCCTTTGACAAGGCCAACCGCACCTCGCTGCGCTCTTTCCGTGGACCTGGCATTGACAAGGGGCTGCAGATGCTGGCTGACGTGAAGGCGCGCCACGGGCTGCGCATACTTACCGACATCCACGAGGCATGGCAGGCAGCACCCGTGGGCGAGGTGTGCGACGTAATACAGATACCGGCATTCCTCTGCCGCCAGACCGACCTCATTGTGGCAGCGGCAAAGACCGGAAGGACGGTGAACATCAAGAAGGCACAGTTCCTCTCCGGGCAGGACATGAGATACCCCGTGGAGAAGGCACGCGAGGCAGGGGCCGCCGGGATATGGCTCACGGAGAGGGGAAACATGATGGGCTACAACAACCTCGTCGTGGACTTCCGCAACATTCCCGACATGCTTCAGTTCACCGACACCGTGATAATGGACTGCACCCACTCCGTGCAGCGGCCCGGCGGCAGCAACGGCATAACGGGCGGCGACCGCCGCTTCGTGCCCATGATGGCTCAGGCCGCCAAGGCCTTCGGGGCTACGGGCTGGTTCTTTGAGGTTCACCCCGACCCGGACAGCGCTCTTAGCGATGCTGCCAACATGCTGCAGCTTGACAACCTGGAGACGCTCGTGGCAAAACTAATATAAGAGCAGACCCTCCCCCAACCCCTCCATAGAGGGAGGGGAGCAGATAGACAATAAAAACATGTAAACTTAATTTGTAACAGTGAGTATTAGTAATAACTATCAGTCAGCAAAACTAACTGCTCCCCTCCCTACAAGGGAGGGGCAGGGGGAGGGTTTCAAAAGCCAAAAATACGCCATACAGTGCATACGCGACGAGGCTCAGGCCTTGCTTGACCTCATCCCACATATTGACGAGGACTTCGACCGCGCCGTAGACCTTATACTGGAGTGCAAGGGCAAGGTTATTGTGACGGGCGTGGGCAAGAGCGGCCACATAGGGGCAAAGATAGCCGCCACGCTGGCCTCCACCGGCACGCCGTCGTTCTTCATAAATCCGCTGGATGTGTACCATGGCGACCTTGGCGTCATGGCGCGCGGCGACGTGGTCGTTGCCATTTCCAACTCCGGACAGACCGACGAGCTGCTGCGCTTCATACCGATGGTGCTACATAGTGAGATACCTATCATTGCCATGACGGGCAACGCTAAGTCGCTGCTTGCACGCTATGCCGCCTGCCATCTCTATGTTGGCGTGCAGCGCGAGGCCGGCACGCTCAACCTGGCTCCCACCTGCTCCACCACGGCGACGCTGGCCATGGGCGACGCACTGGCCGTGGCACTGATGGAGAGGCGCCACTTCCAGCCCGAGGACTTCGCACAGTTCCACCCCGGCGGCGAGTTGGGCAAGCGCTTGCTGACGCATGCCCAGGACGTGATGCTCACCGACAACCTGCCCACTCTTGACCCCGACATGCAGCTTGGCAAGGCCATAATCCTGATAAGCGAGGGAAAGCTGGGGCTGGGCGTGGCCATGAGGGACGACCACATAGAGGGAATAGTGACCGACGGCGACATACGCCGTGCCATAGAGCGCTGGGAGGCCGACTTCTTCAGCCGCACCGTGGGCGATGTCATGACCCGACAGCCAAAGACGGTGCTGCCAGAGGCTTCTATCTCAGAAGTACAGCGCGTCATGAACCAGCACAAGATTCATAGCGTCTTGGTTACCAACGCCGACCGCCGCCTGCTCGGAATAGTAGACCGCTACGCCTGCGTGCTGTAAACTTGGCTAACTGTTTTTCTTGTAGCTTTGAACGGCCCAGATGCTCATGAAGGAAGCAATGCAGAAGAGGGCCAGCACTTGATGGGCTATGGCCTGGAAGTTGCCGCCACGCACGAACACCGTTCGTATGGCATCAATGAAATAGTGCATGGGGTTGACGTAGGTGGTAAGGTAAGCCCAGTGGGGCATGGAGCGCACGGGGGTGAAGAGGCCGCTGAGCAGCATCAGGCATACCACGAAGAACCACATGACGAGCATGGCCTGCTGCATGGTGTCGCTGTAGTTAGAGACAACGAGTCCAAAGGCCGAGAAGAACAGGGCCAGCAGGACGGCAAGCAGGTAGATGAGTACCAGCGGTCCCTGACAGGTGATGCCATAGACGGCCCACGACAGGACGAGGCAGACCGTAAGGACCAATAATCCGATAATCCAATAAGGTATTAGCTTGGCCAGGATGAACGACCACTTGCTGACCGGCGTAACGTTAATCTGCTCAATGGTGCCCTTTTCCTTCTCGCCCACAATGTTCAGGGCGGGCAGGAATCCGCACAGCATCATCATCAGTATGCCCATCAGGGCAGGAATCATAAAGACTTTGTAGTCGCTGTGCGCGTTGTATAAAAGCCTCACCCCCGACCCCTCTCCCAAGGAGAGGGGAGTAGATACTCCTTCCGCAGTTCCCCCCGTACTCGAAGGTGACCACTCCCCTCTCCCTGGGAGAGGGGTTGGGGTGAGGCCACACTCTTACTGAGATACGACGACCCTATCGACCCCTTGGTGCCGTTGACGGCATTGGCGGCTATGAGGTACTGGCCGTTGCGTATCTCCAGGATGATGTCGGCTTGCGAGGACTCTATGTCCTTCATGGCGGCCTCGTAGGTGGGCTTCAGTCCGTTGAAGATGAAATAGTTCGATGCCTCTATGCGGTGCACTATCTGCTGCGACTCTGTGGTATGGTCAATGTCTACCACGTCAACGCGGATGTTCTTCACTTCCTGGTTCATCACCCACGGCATGACGCACATCACCATTATGGGGAAGATGAAGATGATCTTCGGCATGAACGAGTTGCGGCGTATTTGCAGGAACTCCTTTTGTAAAAGAAAAGGAAGAACAGACCCACCCCCTTGCCCCTCCCTGTGAGGGAGGGGAGTGGTTACTGTGCTATTTTGGTTCTTTCTCATGATTCTTTCTTGTATAAATCTATCTGAAGGGGCTGGTGGTGGGTCTATAGTCTCTGTTTGAACTTCTTCAGTGAAACAACGAGCAACAGGGCGGTCATACCTGCAAGCACTGCCACCTCGCGCCACACCTGCTCAATGCCCACGCCCATGATCATGAGCTTGCGCATGGCCTCGATGTAGTAGCGCGGGGGAATGACGGCGGAAATCCATTGCAGGATAACAGGCATTGACTCCACGGGGAACAGCATGCCGGAGAGCATCACCGTGGGCAGCAGCAATACCATGGCCGAGACAAGCAGGGCCACAAACTGCGTCTTGGCGATGTTGGAGATGAGAAGGCCCAGCGACAGGGCAAGCATGATGTAGATGAGCGAGACAACCATAATCCAGCCCACCGAGCCTTGCAGCGGTACGTCGAGCACCGTGGCCGACATCACCAGGATGATGACGAGGATTATCAACGCCTGAACCAGATAGGGCACCGCCTTGGCCACGATAATCATCAGCGGGCGGACGGGCGACACAAGCAGCACCTCCATAGTGCCCTGCTCCTTCTCGCGTACTATAGATACGGAGGTCATCATGGCGCAAATCAACAGCAGCAACATGCCCATGATGGCGGGTACGAAGTTGTAGGCCGACTTCATGCGGGGGTTGTAAAGGAGCCTCACCCCGGGCCCCATTCCAATGGGAGAGGGGAGTATATATTTTTTGCCAGAAATGGGCTGGCTAAGTATTGCCTGGGCGTAGGCCGTCCATTGCTGCGCCATGTTTGGGTCGGAGCCGTCAACCATGATTTGCCAAGTGTAACCACTTCCCATTCCCGAGCTCGCTCGGGAATGGGGTTGGGGGTGAGGCTTCGGGGTGAGGCTTATATCAGCCTTCTGGCTGCGAATCATCATTTCGGCATCCCTCGGCGTTGGGACAGTCGTGATTATTGTGAAGTATTCCGAGGCTGCCAGGCGGTTGACGGCTGCCTGCGTCTGGTGGTCCATCTGCGAGGTGACTACCACCGTGCGCACGTTCTTCACGTCGTTGGTAATGGCGAAGCCGAAGAGCAGCATCAGCACCACGGGCATGCCAAAAAGTATTAGCATGGTGCGCTTGTCGCGTAGGATGTGGCGCGTCTCCTTGATGACAAATGAATAAAAAGCCTCACCCCCGCCCCCTCTCCGATTGGAGAGGGGAGTAGTTACCTTCTTATCTTGATTATATTTCATTATCTTTTTTGTTTATCAGTCTATATACTCCCCTCTCCAATCGGAGAGGGGTTGGGGGTGAGGCTACTCCTTTCTCTTTGCCTGTCTTGCTAAATATGTGAATACGCCGTCCATGTCTGCCTTTCCATACTGCTGTTTCAGCTCTTCGGGCGTCCCTATGGCGCTTATCTTCCCGTCGACCATGATTGAGATGCGGTCGCAGTATTCCGCCTCGTCCATATAGTGAGTGGTTACGAAGACTGTGATGCCGCGGGCGGCAGCGTCGTAGATGAGTTCCCAGAACTGGCGGCGCGTGGCGGGGTCAACACCGCCGGTAGGCTCGTCAAGGAAGACGATGCCCGGATCATGGAAGATGCTGACTGAGAAGGCCAACTTCTGCTTCCACCCTAAGGGCAGGCTGCCCACGAGGTCGTTGGCATGGGCCTCGAAGTCAAGCTTCTTCAGCAGCTGTGCCGTCTTGGTCTTAATGTCGGCAGCGCTCATGCCGTAGATGCCACCAAAGAGGCGGATGTTCTCGCTGACGGTGAGGTCCTCGTAGAGCGAGAATTTCTGCGACATGTAGCCTATGTGCTTCTTTATCTGATCATACTCCGTGCGGATGTCGAAGCCGGCCACTGTGCCAGTGCCGCTCGTGGGCAGGTTCAGTCCTGTCAGTATATGCATGGCGGTGGTCTTGCCGGCACCATTGGCTCCGAGGAACCCGAATATCTCGCCTTTCTTCACCGTGAAGGAAATGTCGTCAACGGCATGGAACGAGCCAAAGGCCTTGACGAGGTGGGAGACAGAGATGGCAGACCCACCAGACCCTCCCCCTTGCCCCTCCATTGTAGGGAGGGGAGTAGATAGCTTCTGGCCTTGAGAGTAACCACTCCCCTCCATTGTAGGGAGGGGCTGGGGATGGGTCTGCTGGGCTTTCAGCGGTGGCGGATTAAACACCTCCCTAAATCTGTCCAGAATCACCTCCGGGGTGTCAATGCCCATCAGCTGTCCCTCGCTGAGGAAAGCCACGCGCTCGCAGCAGCGCACCTCGTCTAAATAGGGAGTGGCGGCAACGATGGTGATGCCACGTTCTTTCAGCGTGGCGAGCATCTCCCAGAACTCCTTGCGCGAGACTGGGTCTACGCCAGTGGTGGGCTCGTCAAGGAAGAGCACGCTGGGCTGGTGGACGAGGGCGCAGGAGAGTGCCAGCTTCTGCTTCATGCCGCCGGAGAGGGCTCCTGCCCGCCGGTTCTCAAAGCGCTCTATCTGTGAGTAGATGGCCCGGATGGAGTCGTAGCCTTCGTCTACGGTGGTGCCAAAGAGGGTGGCGAAGAACTCCAGGTTCTCCCTCACCGTGAGGTCCTGGTAGAGTGAGAACTTGCCCGGCATGTAGCCTACGCGCCGGCGTATGTCCTTCATCTGGCTCACCACGTCGTAGCCGTCGACCGTTGCGGTGCCCTGGTCGGGCAGCAGCAGTGTGGCCATTATGCGGAACATCGTGGTCTTCCCGGCTCCGTCAGGACCGATGATTCCGAATACCTCGCCCTTCGAGACTGAGAACGACACATCAGAGAGAGCAGGAACCCCAACAGACCCTCCCCTCTGCCCCTCCCTGTGAGGGAGGGGAGTGGTTACTTTCTTTCCGTAGCTTTTGCTGACGTGGTTTACGACAATTGCCTCGTTCATACGCTTAGTCTTTTTTCTCACCTCCCTTTAGGGAGGGGTGGGTCTTTAGAGTTTCACTTCCCCATACATTCCTATCTTGACGAACCCGTCGTTCTCCACGCCTATCTTCACGGCGTAGACCAGATCGGCGCGCTCGTCGTCGGTGAGTATGGTCTTAGGTGTGAACTCCGACTGGCTGCTAATCCAGGTCACTGTGCCCTGGTATTCCTTCTTCTGGCCGTCACCATAGTCGGCAAACACCGTTACGTTTTGGCCTATCCTGATGTTTTGCAGCTGCTGGGAGGTTACGTAAGCCCTGAGATACATGTGGCTGGTATCGGCCAGCTTGGCCAAGGGCCGGCCCGGAGTTACCAGCTCGCCCTGCTCGGCATATTTCTCTATGACGGTGGCATCAAGGGGCACCGTGATGTGGCAGCGGGCCAGCTGGTCGTAGAGCTGGGTTAACTGTGCATCGACGGTGGAGAGCTGCGAGTTGAGCGTTGACACCTGAGTGTTGAGCTGAGACGACAGGGCGTTGAGCTGGCGCTGTAGAACCAGCACCTGGCTCGTGGCGTCGTCAAGCATCTTGGCGGGAGCCGCCCCGTCGGCCACCAGCTCGCGGTAGCGCTGCTCTTCTTGCTGTGCCTTGGCAAGCTGCTGGCGCATGGCGGCCAGCTGTGTCTGCACGTCGGGCTTCTGGCTTTCATACACCTGCTTCGACGTGAGCAGCTGCTGTATGGAGAGCCACAGCTGCGTGGTGTCTATCAGGCCAACCTGCTGCCCTGCCGCCACGGCGTCGCCCTCTGTCAGGGTGAAGCTTAGCAGTGTGCCGCCCTGCTCGGCAGAGAGTGTTGTCTCGGTGGCCTCGAAGGTGCCGGTGGCGTCATATTCGCGTTCGCCTGAGCCGCAGGCAGTCAGAAGGAGCGACATGCCCGCAAGGGAAAGAAGTAAGAAACGGTGGTGTGTCATATTCGTGATTTTTCGTTAATTCGTTGTTAACAGAGATAACTTAGTCGTTGCGGCTGTACTTTAGATTATACATCTCCTTGAGCATCTGAATCTCATGCACCGACTGCTGTACGCGAGCCGCATTCTCGGCATTGATGTCGCGCAGCAGACCCGTCACGTCAATGATGCCGTGGGACAGCTTTGACTCGGCAGCCCGACGAACGGCGGTGCGCAGGGTGATGATTTCCTCGTCGGAGGCCACCAACTGCCGGTAGCGCTCCACGTCGTCCTGCTGCTGCAGTTGTTCCTGCTGGTTGTTGAACAGGAACACGTCGCGCTGAACATCCAGCATTGAGCGCTGAACGTTGAGTCTGGCCTTGTCGTTGCTGCGGGTATAAAGGGCACCGATGTTCCAGGTGAGGCGTGCCCCTATGATGCCGTTCAGCGTCCAGCGCCTGCGGAGCATATCCTCGAACATGTTAAGGCCGGGATAGCCGTAGAAGCCCTGTACAAAGACGCTGAGGCGCGGCATCAGGCTGGCGTTGAGAGCCAGCTCGCGGGCATCGGCCAGCCGCAGCTGGGCGTCGATGGCAGCAAGCTCAGGACGCTGAAAGGCGGCTGACTGAGCTGTGGCGCCGTACTCAGCAGGTCTCACGGGGGCCGTAACCTCAATGCCGCAGAACACTGCGAGCAGGCGCTGCAAGGTCTGTCGCTGGCTCTGCAGGCTTACAAGCTGCTGCCCGGTTGTGAGGCGCTCGGCCTTCACCGCCTGGAAGTCGCTCTCTGCGGCAGTGCCGTGGCGCAGCATGGATGCAAGCTGCTCTTCGTTGCTTTGTAGAAGATGCTGTAGGTCCTGCTTCAGCTGTATCTGCTCGTCAATGAGCAGCAGGGCGAAATAAAGCTCGTTCACGCGCCTGCGTACATTATATATATTTACTGCTGTCTGGGCTTGCTCCACGTCGCCCTGCCTTCGGGCTATCTCGCGCTGGCTGCTGATGGCACCGCCGTCGTAGACCGTCTGCTGCACGTCAATGCCTATTCGGTACTGGTCTTTTGAGAGGCCGCGCAGGTTTACGCCCAGCTGCTGCATCATAGCCTCCATCTGTTCGGGCCATGCCGTGACATCGCTCTGCAGCGTAGCCTGGGCCGTGGCCGTCACCTGTGGCAGCCAGCCCTTCTGGATGTTGTCTATAGTGAGCTCCGTAGTCCTCGCTATCAGGTCGTACTGCCTTATCAGCGGGTAGTTGCGCTCGGCTGCCTCCTGGCACTCGTCAAGAGTCTGCGCTGCGCTAAAGGAGAAATGGCCTATGATAAACAATAAACATATCTGCAATCTTCTCATACTTATGTCTCTTTAGTTCTGATGCTGCAAAGTTACTAAGAAATCTCCACGAAATCGTTATCTTAAGATAGGAAGAAATGTTCTTTTTGTTCGATTTCTGCCTAAAAAGGCTGTGGTATTACCTTTTTTTATTATCTTTGCAGCAGAAACACACAAGAAACATGAGCAAGCAACCAAAGCTGATGGACTTTTCGCGGATGCGCGACATCATGGGTCCCCATGCCGACCGGCTTCGCGACCATTTCTTCATGAACCGCGAGCTGGCCATCCTCTATGGCGAACCCAGCGTGTTCCGCCTTGTCGTGACGCAAGAGCCGCCATTCACCATCAACGACTACCGGCTGGGCATCGTCATGCAAGGCGAGGTGAGAGTAAACGTCAACCTGGTGGAGAAGACCATCCGCGCTGGCATGCTCGTCTTTGTAGGGCCAGGGTCTATCATCAGCCCCGTGAGTTTCTCGCCCGACCTGAAAATCTACGGTATCGGGCTTTCGGCCGATTTTCCCATGCCTTTCCCTTCCGGCCAGCTGCCAGTGGCCTTCAATGGTCAGGAGCGCGACTTCCAGGTGCCTGTCTCTGAAGAAGACATAGCCACGGCGCGACATATCATTGACACTCTGTGGCATGTGGTGCACCAGGCAGACTACAACCAGCAGACGGTGGGCAGCCTCGTGGCGGCCCAGATGCACCACTATGACGGGCTGTACCAGCGACATGCCGACCAGCTGCAGCGGTCGCAGTCGCGGGAGCAGACCATCTTCGACCGCTTCATCTATCTGGTGAACCAGTACAGCCAGCGCGAGCACCACATTGCCTTCTATGCAGAGAAGATGTGTCTCACGGAGCGCTACCTTGGCACCGTGGTGCGCCAGACCAGCGGCATCACTGCCAAGGAATGGATTGACCGCGCCCTCATCCTGCGTATCAAGGTGGAGCTTATGCATACCGACAAGCCGCTGGCAAAGATTGCCGACGAGATGTGCTTTGCCAATCCGGCTTTCTTTTCCAAGTATTTCCACCGCCTCACCGGAATGACGCCGGGTGATTGTCGCAGGGCACAGAAAACTTAATGAGTGTCCACAGGGCTGCTATTGCCACATAGAGCAGCACTACCTGAAGCGGCGAAGGGTGCAGGTTGGCAATGGAGGCCATTGGCAGTTGGGCAAGCCACATGTTTACGGCGTTGAGAAAGTTTGCAATCCACATAAGCAGGAAGCCCGCCTGCGGAACAATGAGCGTCAGCACGGCAGCATACAGAAGAAGCGTGGCCAAAGGCACCACAATAATGTTTGACAGGAAGAACCACAGGGGCAACTGGCCGAAGTGATAGGCCACGAGGGGTGCTGTGCCCAACTGTGCCGCCACCGACACGGCTATGAGTCCTCCGACAAAGCGCAGAGGCCAGACACTCCACTGCAGCCACGGTATCAAGTCCTCGAAGAGCGGCATGAACAGCAGTATGCCCATCATTGAGGTGAACGACAGCTGGAAACCAACGTCGAAGAGCACTCCCGGACTTACCAGCATCATTACAAGTGCCGTGAAGCTTAGCACCCCCAACGGCGAGTGGTCGCGGCCGCCAAGCGAGAACAGCGAGTAGACTGTAATCATGGTGGCAGCCCTAAGAACGCTGGGGTTTAGGCCCGTTATCAGCGCGAAGGCCCATATAGCCAGCACCACAGACAGCTGGCCCAGCCAGAATCGCTTGCGGCGTAGCGTGAGTGTGGTGAGTATCGTGTATATGATGCCCAAGTGGAGACCGCTGAGTGCCAGCACATGGGATGTGCCCGCCGTGGCGTAGGCCTGGCGCAGGCTGCGACTCAGTCCGCTTTTGTCGCCCACCGTCATTGCAGCTACTACGGCTTGTGCATCGCTGCCGGTGTCGTAGCTTGTCAACCGCTCCACCACGGCGGCCCGCCACCGCATGGCCCTGATGCGTAGACGCAGAAGCGGGGATGCACCCGTTGTCACACTGTCGTTCAGCTGCCAGTGGCTGCGGCTGGCAAAATAGCGCCGGCTAAGGCTAAGCCTCAGCCCTTGCCCCACCTCTATGCGGCTGCTGTCAGACTTGTTCCACAGGTAACAGCGGCGCTGTTCGCCAGTTGACGTGAACAGCAGCTGGGCCATGATGGTGTGGGATTTCTGAACAGGGGACGACACAACGACGGCATCCGTCCAAATGCCGTCGGTGACTTGCTGTTTTCCACCAGGTGAGATGAGCAAGCCCAGCATAGCGAAGCACACTAGGGTACAGCCCCATTGGATGATGGAATAACGGTGCAGGAAAATGGTCAAGGCAATGAGAAAGCTGAGTGCAGCCATTGACGGCCAGAAGGGTAGGGGACACGGGCCGCAAGCTATACCTGCCGCCAGACTGACGGCAGGCATGAACAGGGGAGCATGGGGCAGCTTGAGGCCCGAAAATGAGGCAGAAGACATGGCTTTCAGCTTTTCAGAGGCCAAAATTAGCAAAAAAGTGGCAGTTGTGCAACCTTTTTTTACAAAAAGCTTGTCTGTTAAGAAAAAAAGACGTACCTTTGCAGCCGCTTTTCGGAACCACCGAAGCATTCGACACCGTGACCGCTGTACTGATGAATGGCAGAAGAGCGTTGGAAGAATGTTATGAGCAAACAACAATTCATCACAAACACACAACAATTATGTATTTAGATCAAGCTAAGAAGAAAGAGATTTTCGAGCAGTACGGCCAGTCGGCCACCGACACTGGTTCGGCAGAGAGCCAGATAGCCCTGTTCACCTTCCGCATCAAGCACCTCACCGAGCACCTGAAGAAGAATCACAAGGATTTTGGTACAGCCCGCTCGCTGACAAAGCTTGTTGGCCGCCGCCGCAAGATGCTGAAGTATCTCTACAACAAGGACATTACCCGCTACCGTGCCGTCATCAAGGCTCTCGGTCTGCGTAAGTAAGTTCCTCTTACAGGATTTATTACCATTCGCCCCGCTGTCCTGCAAAGGATGGCGGGGCGAACTCTTACTGATGCCAAGGACAACCAGGCTGCTCTGCCACGGGAAAAATGAACAAAAACAGGCTGGTTATTATTATTTAACAAAAAAATACCAGTTTTTTATAACGCGTATCGTATTATTTTGTATTTTTGCAAGCGGATTACTATAACTAACTGATAAATAACCAGAATGAAGACCTCTTTACTGAAAGTCCTGCTGTCTATAGCGGCCTTGACGGCTATGGGCATTGCCGACTGCAAGGCGCAGTTGTCTGCCTACGATGAAAACAAGCCTGTTGGCTGGGCCTCTGTAGGCATGGAGTGTACTGGTAGCAACAACCAAAACCCTGTGGTAGTTACAACTGAGGAAGAACTGCGTGCTGCCCTGCAAAGCTGTAAGGGCGGCAAGGCCTCGAAGACCATCTACATCAGCGGAAACATAGAAGTGAAGGAAAAGCTGCGCTACGACAAGGTACAGAACTGCACCATCTACGGCTTGCCCGGCTCATCGCTCTACAACCGCAACCACAATGACAATGCCGACTATGCCGGCTTCTTCTATTGCCAGAACTGGGAGAACTGCATATTCAGGAACCTCACCCTGCTTGGAGCCGGTGCCTACGATATCTCGGCCTGTGACAATATACAGCTGGTAGAGTCGAAGAATATCTGGATTGACCATTGCGACATACAGGACGGCGTGGACGGCAACCTTGACGCTAAGACAAAGTCGGACAACATGACAATCTCATGGTGTAAGTTTTCCTATCTCATTGCCCCGTGGGCCAAAGATGGAGAGAGCGACGACCACCGCTGCAGCAGCATGTGGGGCAGCAGCGACAACCGTGGCGACGACGAGGGATACCTGAACGCCACGTTCGTGAACTGCTGGTGGTATCACGGCTGCGGACAGCGTTGCCCCAGGATACGTTTCGGCAAGGTGCACATAGCTAACTGCCTTTGGGAGAACGGCACGGAGGATGATCCGGCACAGTACTGCATAGGCATAGGTCACAGCTCAAAAATGTATATTGAGAACGGAGACTTCTCGCACACGGTGCTTAAGGCCGGACAGAGCAATATGAGGGGGCACAACAAGTACTTTCTTCAGTCAAATAAGCTCTATCACTTCACCATGACGGGATGTATTGGCGAGGACGATGCCCAGGAAAGAGGTGCCGGCTATACGGGGGAGTTCTACAATCCCTATAGCAGAGAAGACTATCAGTGCCGTGTCTATGATGCCAGCCTTGTGGCCGACGTGCTGAGAAATCCTGAGAACGGGGCCGGGGCCACTCTTGACGAGAACCTTCTTGCCACCCGAGGCAACGACCAATATGGTAGTGTGCCGTCAGCAATACAGGGCGTTGACGCTTCCGACGATGCCCTGGTGACAGGCATCAGATACTACAACCTCAACGGAGCAAGAATCTACTCGCCGCAGAAAGGCGTCAGCATACTTGAGTTCCAGATGAGCGACGGAACCACAAGGACAAACAAGGTATACAGATAAGACAAGGAATTATTAATTAACCAAACTAACTATAACATGAAGAAAAACTACCTGTTGAAGAGAATGTGTGCAGCCTTCTGCATGACGGCTGTAAGCATTATTACGGCTACTGCTGCCGACATCCACGTTGCCACCACCGGCAACGATGACAATGCCGGTACAGAGGCAGCCCCGCTGCTCACCATTCACAAGGCAATGGAGCTGGTGAGGCCCGGCGACCGCATCCTGGTGCACGAGGGCACTTACTACATCACTGAGCGCATCAAGATTCCTGCCCTGAACACTACTCCCGACATGCGCTGCGAACTGCGCGCCTGGCCGGAGGATGCCGTGGGCAAGGTCATCATTGACGGCACGAACATGAATCCCTCTTCAGAGATTGCCTTCAAGCAGTCGCGATGCATCTACGTGAACCACTTGGCAAACTACTGGACATTCTATGGACTGGTGCTGCAGCATGCCAAGGACAACGGAATGAAGATGGAAGGCTCGTACAACATCGTGGAGCGTTGCACTTTCCGCTACAACAACGACACGGGTCTGCAGATTGGTATGTTCAAGGACTTCTCAATAGAAGAGACGAAGTCGTTCCCCATAAGCGGTACGCCACAGTTCAACCCTGGCTATAGCTACTGCCGCTATAACAAGGTCATCAACTGCGACTCCTATGAGAATGCCGACACGAAATCTTACAGCGGCTCTGACGACGGCGGCGATGCCGACGGCTTTGCCGTGAAGCTGTTCCCCGGCCCTGGCACAGAGTTCCACGGATGCCGTGCATGGAACAACAGCGATGACAACTGGGACCTCTACCTGACCTACCATCCCGTTGTCATTGACCACTGCTGGGCCTACCACGCAGGTTACTATACCAATGCCTCCGGCCAGGTGGTTCAGGGCGTGAACGGCAATGGCTTCAAGTTGGGTGGCGGTGGCTCTGCAGGCGGCGCTGCCTTCGACCAGTCGGTTGGTGCACATGTAGTGACCAACTGCGTCTCGTTCAACAACCTGCACAAGGGCTTCGACCAGAACAATGCCTACGAGGGCATGTACATCATCAATTGTACAGCCTGGGGCAATGAGTACAACTACCGCTTCCCCACCATCTTCAAGTATGGCGGCATGACCATCCGCAACTGCATCGGATGGGGAGCAACGGCTCAGAAGAGTGGTGTGAATGTGGGCAACCATGAGTTCCTGTCGCCCGACAAGGAAGGCTATCAAGACCCTGACACCGACTTCAACTCCTGGACTACTATTGACGGCTGCAACCCAATCAAGGAAGGCTACAAGGAGGGAAAGACTCAGATTGTCACTCAGGACCACAGTGGCGAGTTCCTCTCGCTCAGCGTTGATGACTTCATGGCTCCCCGCGAGGCTGACGGCTCTCTGCCCAACAACAACTTCGCCCGCTTGAAGACTAACAGCATCTTCAAGGACATGGGTACGCCCATCATCGGTTTTACTCCTACTCGCAAGATGACTGAGGCCGAGTGTACTGCTGTAGGCTTGGAGTATATCACTGCCGACGACCTCTACATACCTTACAACGACGCTGCCCCCGACTTTGGCGCGTTTGAGATTGACGGCGTTCCTTACGAGTTCACCATTCCTGAGAAGATAGAGCTTTCCTGTACCTCGGCCAATTCCTCGCAGGAGGTGGTGGAGGGAGATGCCATTGAGAACATCGTCTACGAATGGAACGAGGCAGGCACTGAGGCCACTGTTGAAGGCTTGGCCGAAGGTTTGACCTATAGCGTTGATGGCAACACCCTTATCATCAGTGGCACTCCAGCGGCAAGCTGCACCTTCAAGGTGACTGTCTCTGGCGACCAGACGGCTGGGGTAAAGGCTGTCACTACCACAGGTATCATCACCCTGGTTACTCCCTTCAAGGTGCTCACCGGCGACTGGTATCACTTCCAGGATGCATTGGACAATCTGCCTGCCGACTTGCAGGGCGTTATTGAACTGATTCCTGGTAGCAGCAACACAACAAGCTATTCTGTAGACAAGACAGAGTCTGACGGATCAGTGCCTGGAGGTTGCACCGTTGGTGGTATTGACATGGGCAAGAACAATGGCGGCATCCGCTGGAACCTTGCCAATGGCGTGCTGCAGTTGAAGGTCAACCTGCACTTCACTGGTGACCGCACCTACAAGATCAACTGGACGCTGGCCAATGGCACCACAGGCTCGTTCACTACGGAAAAGATGAAGAAAACTACCCTCTTAGAGTGGAACCTCATTGAAGTTGCCGGAATAAGCGAGGAGGTGGCCAAGCAGATTCGCACCATCGAACTGCTGAACACTTCTTCAAGTGGCGGTGCCCGCGTATACGACATGTATGTCCGTGTACCTGCTCCTCAGACTCCTACAGGCATAAGCACCGCAAATGCAGACTACCGCCAGGCTGCCACTGGAAAATATGTAAGCGGCGGACGTGTGGTCATTGTGAAGAACGGTGTTCGTTACAACTTGCAAGGTCAAATAATACAATAAGGACATGAAGAAGATTCTTACAAGCATAGTCATGCTGCTCTGCGCCTTTACTGCGCAGGCAGCTGACTTCACCGAGGATTTCAGCTCGCTGGCCAAAGGTAAATACGGCACCAACGGCGAGCAGACGGTAACGTTGGCATCCGGCGAATGGAAGGTGCTGAAGATGGAGCTGAAGGAAAACAGCGGCACAAAGCAGTTCACATTCTCAAGCGGCAACAGTTCGTATCTCATCTCTCCCGCCATGGACGATCCAGGCAAGATTGCCGTCAACTGGGGGTCTGGCGGCAACAACAAACTGGTTATAAGCTACTCCGTAGACGGTGGCGCATGGCAGCAACTTGCTGAGATTTCGTCAGGCGGCTCGGGAGCAAAGTCGTATAGTGCCAAGACAGGGCTTGACGGTCAGACTAATGTGCGCTTCCGCTTCGTGGGCAGCTCGAGCAACACCTACGTGTCGAAGATAACCATAAAGCCGTCTGTAGTGGAACCAATCACCGACGATCCTACTTATATCACCGAGGGCGTATGGGTGCCAACAAAGCCATTCCCCACGGCAGTAAGGGAGATTTACATCGCTCCTGACGGCAACGACCAGACGGGCGACGGCTCTTTAGAAAAGCCCTGGTTCGACCTTCAGAAAGCCGTCAACGCAGCCCAGCCTGGCACCCACATCATCTGCCGTGGCGGCACCTACAGGCAGAAAGTGCAGAGCGACGGCAAGTTCACCGTGCGCATAAAGACCAACGGTACGGCAGATCAGCCCATAGTCATACGCTGCTACGATGGTGAGAGGCCGGTCTTTGACTTCGTAGACGGCCTTACCAACGAGCGCGTGGGAGAGCGTGGCATCACCATCACCGGAAACTACTGGTGGCTCTTCGGATTGCACATAACGCATGCGGCTGATAACGGCATAAAGCTTGAGGGCTCCTACAATCGCATTGAGCGCTGCGAGTTCTCCTACAACCTTGACACGGGTCTCCAGCTGGGCTTTGGTCATAATTTCAGTGACACCTTCCCGGGCGTTTCCAGTAATGACGGCAGCTACTGCGCCTATAACGACATCATTGACTGCGACTCCCACCACAACTGCGACTATGATGCCAACTATGGAAGCGATGCCGACGGCTTTGCCTGCAAGATGCACAACGGAAAGGGCAACCGCTTCATTCGCTGCCGTGCATGGCATAACAGCGACGACTCGTGGGACCTCTACGAGACCGACTACGACGTAGTCATTGCAGAGTGCTGGGCCTGGGCGGCAGGCATTGCTTCTGACCACCTGTGGGTGAAAGAGTACATCACGAAGAACTCCTCAATGTCGTTCTCAGGCAATGGCAATGGCATAAAGCTTGGTGGCAACGGCACTGGCGGCTCGTCGAAAGGTGTGCACTATGTGTTCAACAGTATTGCCTTCGGACACAACCAGGGCAGTTCGGTGAAGGGCTTCGACTGCAACAGCCACAAGGGCGGCCACGTCTTGGTGGGCTGTCTGGCATTTGACAACAGCTACGACTATATGTTTGAGTCGGGCGGCTCGGATGCCAATACCAAGTATTATAATAATGTGTGCCTCGGCAAGCAGGAGATAGACGTGGGCTATGATGACTACAACGCCCTGGCCTCGCCTATGTCGAAGAACGGCTGGAGCAACCACCTGGTGACTGGAGTGGGTACCGACGACTATCTGTCACTTGAGGAGGACGATGCCATGATGCCACGCGACATCTATGGCGGACTGCCACGCAGGTTCGGTCGCCTTGCCAGTGACAGCCGGCTTATTGACGCAGGCAATGCCGACCTTGATGCAATCAATGGTGTGTGGGAGCAGCTGGTGAACGACTTCCCCTTCCTACGGCGCAACATCACAGGATCGGCTCGCGACCTGGGACCCTACGAGCGCCCGGAAGCATCGCAGCCTACAGGCATTGACACCTCAATGTCTGACTTTGCTTCACCTAACAGTAAATACCTTGAGGGAAACCGCCTTCTGATAGTTCGCGATGGCCGTCGGTATAACGCCATGGGGCAGAGGCAAAGATAGACTTGACAGAAAAGCGGCATACTTTTTCAAAAACCCTCATCTTTTTGCGCAAAAAGATGAGGGTTTTTCTAAAATAGGACTGCTTTTTTGATTTCATGCTTTGCACGCGTACATATTAAATTTATATAAAAAAAGCGTTATTTTGTCATTTGTTGTAATGCGATAAGAAAAAAAGACGTACCTTTGCAACCTAAATGCATGTGCGACAAAGGCTGGTTGAAAGCTTGCTTGCATGGCATCATACAGGAAGGTCGTAGCTGTACTGAAGGTCTTGACGAATAGGCTGGCAAGGGATTACACGAAAATACGACTGACCATTAAGGGGGGCATATATATGAAAACCCCAAACAAGACAGTCCCGATAAATAGTATGTGGGGACAAGGCGGAGCCGTATTTGTTATGGAAAATAGTGCTGATATTGAAGAGGTGAAGGAAAAGAGGTGGTGCATTCTCAGCCATCCAGACTCAGACCTTATAGGCGAGATGTTCAGTGGTAAGAGGAAGGTGTATAATGCGTCGGAGCATGATACATATCCATTGCCGCCGTTTGAATATTTCATACCATTTGAAGACCTGAAGAAAAGACCCGTGGAGTCAAAGACCGATGTTGACGATGAGTATAAATCATACGATGCAATGGTTGACGAACGGGCGTTGCGCTTTGACTTGCACCGTTTTATATTTATCTGCGAACCGAAGGAAGTGGTAAGCCGTATATTATATGCCCCTTGGAACAGAGTGCTGAGCCAGAGCCTCTATGCCTATCGCGATGAAAATGGCATCCCTGTGGAGATTAGCGATGCAGAGATGGAGCGTTTCAAGACTGTGATAAAGCGCTATGACTTCCAGATACTTAACGGTCAGGCGATTGATGAAGTCCACGAGGGAGACCCCGTGACTGTTGTAAGCGGGCCAATGGCAGGCAGCGAAGGAAAAGTGATGGGCATATGCGAGAAGTCGGGACAGGTGACGCTGACCATTGAGTTTTCTATGTTTCAGGACAAGCTGAGAATAGCTGTGCCGGGCATAAGCATAGCCGATGTCAGGCTTCTCAACAACGATGTGCAGAAACTGTTGCAAGATCCAGTCATCAGCCATTTCGAAGACGAACTTATTGAACTGCTTTGTCATCTGCATGGAAAGAAAGGCTCGAAGAAACTGAACAGAGAGGACAGACGGCGGCTGAAGTTCCTGGCGCAGTATTCTGATATAAAGTTTGAAGACAGTCAAGACGACCAGGCTAAGTTTGACGCTCTTATGCTCATCTGCTCATATCTGCTGGATGACAAAAAGACTGTACGCAAGCGCGCAAAAAATGTGGAACAGCTTCTACAGGGGCACACTGAACCGGAAAGTGAACTGGACTGCTACTTGATGACAGCACTTTTCATTACCAATCATCAGGTAGAGCTGCGAAAGAAGTGCAAAACATGGCGGCAGGAGCATCCTGACTGCCTGCTTTCCATTCGACGTTTCATTTCAATAGCCAAGCAGATAAGGTGTTGAACAAGTAACATAAATATCAAACAAATACAGATATTCCTAATGCAATATCACATTTTTAGCCCATATAGAGTTTGCCCATTGGGTGCACACGTAGACCACCAGCACGGCCTTGTGACGGGTTTTGCCATTGACAAGGGCGTTGACCTCTGGTTTGACGTAAGTGAGAACAGCCATGTCCACTTGGAGTCAAAGACCTTCGAGGGAAGTGTGGACTTTGAAATCGACGCCCCATCGCAAGTGAGGGAGCGCCACTGGGGCGACTACGCCCGTGGCGCTAAGTATGCGCTGAGGAAACGCTTTGAGCTGAAAAACGGCATCAACGGCGTCCTCCAGGGGTCGCTGCCAGTGGGAGGCCTTTCCTCAAGCGCCGCCGTGCTTATAGCCTATGTTATGGCCTTCGCCAAGGCTAACGACATTACGCTGCAGCCGTTTGAAGTAGTAAAGATTGCCTCTGAGGCAGAGCGTGAATACATAGGACTGAACAACGGCTTGCTCGACCAGGCATGCATTGCACTGGGCAAGAAGGACGGACTGCTGTTCCTTGACTGTGACAGCAATGACTGGCGCATAATAAAGCGCAATAAGGAGATGCCCGACTTTGAGATTGGCATCTTCTTCTCTGGACTCACACGCTCGCTCGTGAATAGCGACTACAACCTCCGGGTTTATGAGTGTAAAACGGCTGCGTGGAACATGCTTGCCTATACAGAACAGCCGCTGAAGACTTTTGACAAGACGTTCCTACGCGACATTCCCAAGTCTACTTTCGACAAGACACGCATTGCCATGCCGGCTCGTTTCGCCCGTCGTGCAGAGCATTTCTATTCGGAGTACAGGCGCGTGAGGCAGGGCGTGACGGCTTGGGAAACTGGCAACTTGAAGCTCTTCGGAAAGCTGTCGTTCGACTCCTGTGAGAGCAGTATCCATAACTATGAATGCGGCTCGCCAGAGCTGATAGCAATTTATGAGATTATGCGCTCCCTGCAAGGTGTGTGGGGAGGACGGTTTTCGGGAGCAGGCTTCAAGGGGGCTTGTGTGGCGCTGGTGGACCCGGCATGTAAGGAAGATATTGAGAGGGCCCTGACTGAAAAGTATCTGGAACAGTTCCCTGAGTATGAAAAAACTTTCCAGGTGTTCTGGGTGAAGCCAGACGATGGAGCAAGATTTGTAGAAGCATGAAGAATATTGTTATTGCTGCAGGCTATGCCACAAGGCTGGGAGAGTTGACGAAGAACTTCCCGAAGCCATTGCTGAAGATAGGCGAGAAGTCGATTCTCGGGCGTATGCTGGATGATATTGACCGAATTCCTGAGATTGATGAGCATGTAATCGTCACTAACCATAAGTTTGCACATATCTTCGAGGAGTGGAAGCAGAAAGAGGGTAGATGGCAGAAACCCATTACGATTGTTGATGATGGCACGGAGACGAATGATACCCGCCTTGGTGCCGTTTGCGACCTGCTTTTGGCTATCAATGGCGGTAGCCAGATTGTAAATGGTATATCAGTAAATCGTAAGTCCATTGATGATGACCTGCTCGTTGTCGCTGCTGACAATCTGCTTTTCTTCTCGTTTAGCGAATTTGTCAAATTCGCACAGGAGAAGCAGACCTCCTGTATCATGTGCCACAAGCAGCCTTCAATAGAAAAGCTTCAACGCACGGGAGTTGTGGAACTTGATGCAGAGATGAAGGTGTTGGGCATGGAGGAAAAACCACAGCAGCCAAAGAGCCACTGGGCAGTGCCGCCATTCTATATATATCTGAAGAAAGACCTTGAACTCGTCCGCCACTCTGTTGAAAACGGCTGCGGCAAGGATGCACCGGGCAATCTCGCCCACTATATGGTAGAAAACACTACGATGCATGCATGGCCTATGAGTGCCGGACGCTTTGACATCGGTTCGTTAGATACTTACTACGAAGCAATTGAAAAGTATGGAAAGAATAACGCTTGACAATAAGACTATTTTTGTAACAGGTGCAGCAGGATTTATCGGTTCCAATTTGGTACAGCGCCTTTTAAAAGATGTGAAAGGTGTAACCATTATCGGCATTGACAACCTGAACGACTACTACGACCCCTCCCTCAAGGAATACCGCCTCAAGTAAATTTAAAAAAAAGCCACCGTGCCCGACGGTTCTCCGTCGGGAAACAATCCACAGTGCCCGCCGGTTTCGCCGTCGGATGAACCAGCCGCCGTGCCCGACGGTTCTCCGTCGGGAAACACCTGGTCCTTCATCAAGGGCGATCTTGCCGACAAGGCCCTCATTGACCGCCTTTTCGCCCAGTATTGCCCTGCCGTCGTAGTGAACCTCGCCGCTCAGGCCGGTGTCCGCTATAGCATCACCAACCCCGATGCCTACATCCAGTCGAACATGCTTGGCTTCTACAACATCCTGGAGGCCTGCCGCCACTATCCCGTGGAGCATCTGGTCTACGCCTCTAGTTCCAGTGTTTATGGCGGCAACAAGAAAGTCCCCTTCTCTACCGACGACCGCGTTGACAATCCCGTCAGCCTCTATGCCGCAACGAAGAAAAGCAACGAACTCTTCGCCCATTGTTACTCTAAACTCTACGACATCCCCACTACGGGTCTCCGCTTTTTCACCGTCTATGGCCCTGCTGGCCGTCCGGACATGGCCTACTTTGGCTTCACCAACAAATTGTTGAAGGGCGAGACTATCCAGATATACAACTACGGCAACTGCCGTCGCGACTTCACTTATGTGGACGACATTGTAGAGGGTATCGTTCGTGTGATGCAAGGTGCTCCAGAGCGCAAAACAGGTGAGGACGGCCTCCCCGTTCCTCCCTATGCCGTCTATAATATTGGTGGCGGCCAACCTGAGAACCTGCTTGACTTTGTCAACATCCTTCAGGAGGAACTCCTGCGTGCAGGTGTCCTTCCGCAGGATTACGACTTTGAGGCTCACAAGGAACTCGTTCCCATGCAACCGGGCGATGTGCCTACTACTTACGCTGATGCCACTGCCTTGGAGCGCGACTTCGGGTTTACCCCGAAGATTACTCTGCGTGAAGGCCTACGCAAGTTTGCTCAGTGGTATAAAGAATACTATCAAGGATAGTTTCACCAATTCAAAACATACTGCCATGAAGAGATACTGCCAAACACTAACGCTCGTTGACGATGAGTTGATGATTGAGCAATATGTGGAGGCTCATAGGAATGTGTGGCCGGAAATAGTTGAAGGCCAGAGAGAGGTGGGAATCTTAGACATGCAAATTTATAGAAAAGGTAGAAACCTTTTCATGATTTGTGACACCGTTGATGATTTCGACTGGCAACGCGACATGGCACGTCTTGCAACTCTTCCGAGACAAGCTGATTGGGAGGCTTATGTAGCTCAGTTTCAAGGCTGCAAGCCCGATGCCCGAAGCGATGAAAAATGGCAGCTGATGGACAGAATTTTCTAAGACTATGGAAAAAAAATCTAAGATATATGTGGCGGGCCATCAGGGAATGGTGGGAAGCGCCATTGTGCGTGAACTGCAACGGCAGGGATATACAAATATTATTACGCGCACGCACAAGGAACTGGACCTCTGCAACCAAGCCGCCGTGTCGGCATTTTTTCAGGACGAGAAACCTGAGTACGTGTTCCTCGCGGCGGCGAAGGTGGGCGGCATCGTGGCAAACCAGAGCGCCCTGGCCGACTTCATGTACGACAACATGATCCTGGAGATGAATGTGATTCATGCCGCGTGGAAGAACGGCTGCAAGAAACTGGAGTTCCTTGGCTCGTCGTGCATCTACCCCCGCATGGCGCCGCAGCCCATGCCGGAGAGCTGCCTGCTCACCGGAGAGCTGGAGAAGACCAACGAAGCCTACGCGCTGGCGAAGATCAGCGGTTTGAAGTACTGTGAGTTTCTCAATCGTCAGTACGGCACGGACTACATCTCCGTGATGCCCACGAACCTCTATGGTCCCAACGACAACTACCACCCTGAGCACAGCCACGTGCTGCCCGCCCTCATCCGGCGTTTCCACGAAGCTAAAGAGGCGGGGCTGAAGGAAGTCACCTGCTGGGGTGATGGTTCGCCTTTGCGTGAGTTCCTCTATGTTGATGACCTCGCAAACCTCTGCGTCTTTCTGATGAACCACTACAGCGGTAACGAGACTGTCAATGCCGGCACTGGCAAGGAGCTGACGATAAAAGCCCTCACGGAACTGGTGGCAAAGGTCGTAGGCTACGAGGGTGAAATAAAGTGGGACACCACCCGACCTAACGGCACCCCCCGCAAACTGCTGGACGTGAGCAAGGCAACAGCTCTCGGTTGGACATATAAGACGGAACTTGAGGATGGAATCCGTTTGGCATACAAGGATTTCTTGGAGAATCCGATGCGGGCGGAAAGGTAGCTTCCAGCCATAGAATGAATAGGTTTCTATACACTATTGCAACGCTTGTCCTCTTTCTTTTCCCCAGTTGTGAGAAGGTAATACTTGATGAGGATGATGCCGGGGGAGAAAAGAGCAGTTCTGCTTCATCCTTGAAAGCCAATGTGACATTGAGTATAGGACAATTGGAAACGGTGCCGTTCCAGTCTGTTAAGGATGGAAAAGTGGCGACAATTCCTACTCACCTTAACTTTGCCGTCTACGACAATACTGGTACACGAATCAAACAAGTGAACCAGATTTGGGGTGACAGCAACTATGGAACTGCTGCCATCAACCTTGAAAAAGGGAAATACCAGCTGGTGATGCTGGCACACAGTAGCCAGAAGAATCCTACAATGACGAACCTCGCGAAGGTGCAGTTCAACAACTCCATCGGATATACCGACACATATTTATATTATGGTACATTGAATGTAGGCGACGAGCCTTTGGTACTAAGCATTGGCCTTAATCGCATCGTGGCCCTTTGCCGATTCGTCATCTCTGACTCAGTACCAGAGGGCGTGACACAGATGAAGTTCACCTATACTGGTGGCAGCGGGCACTTTAGTGCCTTGACGGGCTTGGGAGTGACAAACTCCACACAGACTATCACTACGGCAGTTGAGACAGGGCAAAAATATTCAGTTTTTGATCTCTATACCTTTCTGCACCATGATACGGGTACTATTAGCTTGACAGCGACTGGCCTTGATGCTTCGGGTAATGGCAGATACCAAAAGAAATTCGAGATACCTCTGAGGCTGAACCAGATTACGTGGTTCTCGGGTGCTTTTTTTGCTGGTGATGATGATACCAGTCATTGGACTGCTAATCCTAATGTGTCGTTTGACATGCTATGGGGTAGCGAAGCCTTCTACACCTACTAAACCATCATCCCGTTGGTTTCCCTAATTGGTTCGATGCTGCTGCGCCCCGCCGCTTTTCCGTCAATTTTATCAGCCATTGTGCCCGACCTTGGTATGATTATTACCTGTCCCCTTGTCTTCACTTCCTACCTACTAATAGCCGTGCACCCGTCCCCTGTTATAATTTTTGACAGCAATGAATTGTCTTACAATTCTCCCTTTCGCCCTTTCACGGTTAATTATGACAAAAGACGCCCTTGTTTAGACACAAACCCGTCCCCTGTCCCGTACCTTGATGCCCGCAAGAATCAGAGCGTTTTCAACAGAATAATAATCATAAGTAAGCAGTCAATTTTTGCCGTATTGCGCGTAAACTAAGATATGCGTACCTTTGCAGTCTGAAATTCAAAACAGATTGCAATGAACAACAAGAAAGAAGGAGAGTACTACTCCCAGATGGTACGACGCTACAAGAATGAG
>JAFTAR010000035.1 GCA_017455495.1 Prevotella sp. | reverse complement strand
TTTCAGGGCCACCCATCGTCGGGATGGTTTGCGGTACATCATTTTGAATCTTCGTTTAATTGGACTTTGATTGAATGCGTTCACCACAGGCTGCAGTCCCGTGCTGGTTGCTTTCTTTATTAATAACAGCTGATATTCTTCGTCTCGTATGCCGCCCTGAAGCACGCGGCGGTCGGCTTGGTATTCGTGTACGTCGCGCAGGTCTTGGCGCAGCATCCATGCAAAGGGTACGAACCAGAGCATGCGGCAGGTCAGTTCGCAGAGCAGCATGTCCCAAGAGTGACCCAGGCGGATGTGTGCCAGTTCGTGCTTGATGATGGCACGGGTATTTACGTCTGCGGGGGTGAGAATAATCCACCGCATCCAACTGCATGGTGCCTTCACGCTGGGATTGGTCACAATGTGAACGTGGTTTGGTACGCCTTCTACCTTTATTCTGATGCTCTTGTGAATCATCATCAGCAATGCGGTTATCTGCCAGAAATAGCGGAGCCAACAGATAATGAGTCCAGCTAGATAGACAAGGATAAGAGCCTCACCCCCGACCCCTCTCCGACGGGAGAGGGGAGTGGTTAGTTCTTCCGCTACATCTCTGTCTTGAGAGTATATACTCCCCTCTCCCGTCGGAGAGGGGTCGGGGGTGAGGCTTCTTTCTATCATCTCGCGCCCCTTCGTCACGATGTTAGGCTCTTTGGTGCTAACCTGAACAAAGGGCAGCACCATGCTGCCGGTGAGTACGAACAGCAAAACGATGCGGTTGATGCCATGCAGCGTCTCACGTTTCAGAAACAATCCGAAGAGCGAGTAGAGCAGCGTCAGACAGACGGCCCACCTTATTATATATATGATGAATGCTGCCATACGCCCGCTACGATTGTTTCTTTAGTTCATTGAGGAAATCTAATAGTTCCTGTTCACCCACCTTCTCCTCAGCCACGAGCGACGAGACCAGTTCCATGTACGAATGCTTGAAGTAGCGGTCAACGAAACCGCCAAGTTTCGAGCGCCCGTAGTCCTCCTGCTTCACTATCGGGAAATAAATAAAACCGCGTCCCTGCGGACGATGGCTCACATAGCCCTTGCGTTCCAGCGACTGCACCATTGTGGCAATGGTGTTCACATGGGGCTGCGGCTCCGGGTACTGCGCCACGATGTCCTTCGGTGCGCACTCTCCCAACTGCCACATCAGCTCCAACACTTCTTCTTCCTTGCCTGTAAGTTTCTGCATATCTTTTAACGGCTTTTTTAGTTCGACGCTGCAAAGATATGCCTTTCTGCTTATACCTCCAAATGTTGCCGCAATGTTTTAACCTATTTTTTTAGTTGAAAAAGAGCTGTTATGAGTCGCCTTCACCCGTCCCCGCATTTGCCAGATGTCCTGAACGTTGCTGATGATGCTGATAATGCCCAGCGTCATGAGCAGCGAGAGTAGCGTGGTGGCAATGAGACGGAAGTTCTCTGTAAGCCACAACAGAAAGCCCGTCTGTACATGGAAGGTGAGTTTCTCCTTCAGTTTGTCACGTCCTCGTGAGAGTTGCTTCTTGACGGCATCCTCCGTGGCGGCGCGATGGTGCAGGGAGCTGCCTATCCCTGTTTGGGCGGCAGGCTTTGGAAGTGGCGGGTGGTCCACACCTGGACGAGGAACACAAGGCAGAGCAAGATACCTACTTTATAGGGGGCTGTCAGATCGGAGTGGAATAGCGTCTTCGACAGCGGCATGACTATCAGCGGCGAGAGGAACTGGCCCAGATAGAGAGCTGCGGAGAGCAGGGGCATGACGGTGGTGGCAGAGTTACGGCCGCCCTTAATGCTGGCAATGGTGTTCAGATAAGGCACGCCCACGCCATTGGCAATGCCGATGCATACGGAACCCACAAGAATCAAGAGAATTGAGAATTGAGTGTTGGGAATTGAGAATTCTGATGGAACGAGGTAGGCAGCGTAGCCAAGGAGAAAGAACAGCGGGGCGAAGTATTTTACGGGTTGGCGGAACGTGTGCATCAGCCAGCCGAAGACCAGTCCCACGAAGAATGCCACGACATCAAGGCCTACCATAATCATCGTGATTGCCTCGGTGGAGAGCGTCGTCTGCTGGCGGGCAATGATGGCGAAGTTAGTGGGGAAGATGAAGAAAATCATCATCAGCAGGAGCATGCCCACGACCGATGGATGAAATTTCAGCAGTTGTCGTGGCTGGAACGGAACGCCTCGTTTGTTTGCCGAACCCAATTGCTCGTCGGGCAACCACAGCCACACCATCACGACGGCTATCAGTCCCATGAGATAGACCAAGAAGGCATAGTTCCACTCAACGGTGGCCAGCAGTCCGGCCAGGAGCGTGGCCACAACCCCACCCATCTGGTTCATGGCGGCAGACAGCCCCATCAGCCGTGCCTGCTCTTCTGGCGGGAAATAGTAGGCCAGCAGCCCCGTGGAGAGCGGCATGATGAGTCCTACGCTGATACCCAGCAATGCCCGCATCACGAGGAGCACATAGATATCATCTACGAAGAAGCAGCCAGCGCCTGCCGCCACATAGAGCAACAGTCCCGTTGTGGCAATGGTGCGCGTTCGCAACCGGCGGCTGATGGAGAGGAAGAACAGGTTTGTCACGATAATCAGCAGCGCGGGCATGCTGACGATGAGTTGCACCAGCAGTTCGCTGGCCCCGCTGAAGTGAGCCTTGATGATGCCCAGCGCAGGGGCGATGGCGGCTCCGGCCATCACGGTGAGCAGCGACATCGACAGGATGGTGGCCGTCACGCGTTTGCTGACGTTTTTCTTTTCCATAAAAATCTGTGGAGTTGTTGTCTTGCGGCGGCCGTAAACCGATCGAAGGTAGCTCTACCAAGCTATAGAGTCATTGTTTTGAAATCGGGTGCAAAGGTAATCAGAAAACGTTAAAAACGGCACACTTCCCATCTTAAAAAATCGAAAAAGTGACGCCATACAGCGTTCGCAACAGAAACTTAGAGGCGCAGTAATTTCCCGATTTGTTTCCCTGTAGCCTCTGGCAGAATCTCGGTCAGATGCGCCTTCAGCCGTTCGTAAGACTCCTGAGGCGTGCGTTCACATTGGCAAGCCTCGCGCCCATAAAGAATTTCTGGCGTGGTGAGCAGCGACCATCCCCAGCCGTATTCCCGCCCATGCTTGTCCGTTGGATAGACGAAGTCCTCGGTGACGATGCGGCACTGCATCTGCAGACGGGTGACATAGCCGTCGAACTTGCCGCGCATCTTAGGTCCGTCGAAGCCGCAGGCCGCCCGCAGCTCACGGGTGATGAGGCTGCCCTGTTCCTGCAGCGTCAGGAGGATGGCTTCCTCTATTGAGCCTTCGCCCAGAGCTGGGGCAATGCTGCGCCGGTAGTTGTAGAAGTCCGGCCACCACTCGCGGCTGATGAATCCCGCCTTCTTATCGAAGAACTTGCCGTAGACAAAGCCGCAGCTGGTCACGATGGGGCCCTTCCACTTCCACAACGGCCAGTCCCAGCCGCCGTCGGGGAACACCACATAGCGGCAGTCGTCGCTCACCGCCTCCTCGGCAGAGAAGCCGTAGATGCCGCTACTCAGCAGGGGCAGGAAGCCCACCTCTTTAATATAGTCCATCAGCTGGGCAGCTGAATAAATATCGCGTTTCGTCATTGCCAACCACAGTTTTTTCCTTTTTTTCATGCAAATGTACTCATATTATGCGAACTGGCAAAAAAACGACAAAGAAAAATGTCTTTTCCTTTTGCTCTTCGCTCGCTATTTCGTACCTTTGTCAAATATTATTGCCAACCACTTTAACAACGACCTTCCACACACTATGAAGAAGATTTTGTTTTTATTTTTTGCCGTTCTCCTTCCTCTCTTCGCTACAGCCCAGGATGATGACTTCACCGCTGACCGTCCCGGCACCACCAACAGCGCCGACATACTCCCCCTGGGGCGGCTGCAATGGGAGACTGCCGTGGGGTGGGAGCGCTCCAAACTTGACGGCCCTTCTACCACCACGTGGACGCTCAACTCCTCCACTCTGCGCTACGGTATTGGCGGGCGGGCCGAGATTCACCTCCAGGCCGACCGTCTGCTCTCTTCGTGCGACGGCGAGCATGATGGGGGCTTCGCTAACGTGGCCGTAGGCACAAAGGTGCGCCTATACACTCCTGAAACCGACGGGCCACTTCTGCCTGCCGTCTGCTTGCTTGGCAATGTCTTTGTGCCCGGTGGCAGCGATGCCGCCTTCCTGCCCCGCTATTGGGGTGGACAGGTGGGGCTGGTGTTCCAGCACGAGCTGGCACCATGGTGCACGCTGAACTACGACGGTGAGCTGACCTGGAGCGACGACGAGCGCCCGCAAGCCTTCCTTGGCATCTGTCTCGGTTTCACTCTCTCCGACCGCCTAAGCCTTATGGCCGAGGAGTACAACTACAACCAGAGTGGCGGCAGCGAAAGCTGGATAGGCCTCGGCTTAGGATGGCAGATAGCTCCGCGCCTGCAGTTAGACCTTGGCACCGACCTCAGCCTTAACCACTTTGGCTACTATCACAACCTGACGGTGGGCCTTGTTTGGCAACTAACGAAATTCAGCCATTAAGCATGCTGACAACCTCATGAAGAAATATTTTTCTGTTATGAGGTTGATAGTGAAAGAGAGAGAGGGCATCCTTATCGCAAGGACACCCCCTCCGGGTAGAATTATTTAGGTATTTGATGTATTCCTATTACTCAGTAACGGTGTAGAAAGGCTTACCAGTCTGAACCCATTCCTCGAACTTCTCGCCAACGTACTGCTTCTCCCATGCCCAGCGGAGAGGATCAACGGTAGCGTCAACAACCTTTGAGTACCAACCGTCAACAGAGATCTTTACAGGAGTGGCAATCTTGCAGGCAGGCTCACCGGGAGTAGCCTTAAGCTCAATCCAACCGCCCTTGAAGACTTCCAGCTTGATGTTTTGACCAACCTGAGCTGCGAACTCATCCTGATCTGTGCTCCAGCCTTGGAAGTCTGTGTATGTCAGAGTAATGAGAGGCAGCACCTCAACCTGCTTGTAAGGAGCCTGGGCAGTGTGGTAAGGTGAAGGTGCACCAGTATTCACCATTGTCAGGGTGTCAACCTTTATAGTATTGGCATCGTCGAAGAGCTTGTGAACTTCCCATTCAGAATTTCCGCATATACGGAGGGGCAGTGTGCCACCGGCAGCGAGCAGGTTGATCTTTACAGTGTTTGCATCAACATAGTACACGTCAATCACCACGTCGTTGAAGTCAAAGTCACTCTTTTCCTCTGCACTCAGGTCCTCGGCCATCACGTGCAGGCTGGGAAGCTTTGGAGTGTCGTCCTTCTTAATCTTGAAGCCGGGAGTGCAACCAGTCTGGCCAAGAACGAAGTCATCATCAGCAGGAATAACCTCGTAGTCACCCTTCTCTGCCACTGTCACGTTGCCATTACCGGTGGCGTTAGCCACGATGTTCTTGAACTTGTATTCTGCAATAGACAGAGCATAGTTTGCAGCATCGCTGGGATCAGTCTGATGATAGCCGTTGCCGTCGGGCACGTTGCTCAGGTCATCAGCCACGAGGTAGATGTTGTTGGCGAAGTAGCCACCGTTCTCAGGATGATCCTGCTCCCAGTTCATGTAGTCGAACTTACCGATGCTCACCACAGCGAAGCCACCCTCGGTGGGACCCTGCCAGCTTGTGCCGTTGTTGTAGAGCGAGCCAGCCTGCACCAGTGCACCGGCAGCCAGACCTACGTAGGTAGGAGTGCTTGTGCCATCCTCGCTGCTGCTGAACATCAGCTGACCGCCAACGATGAGTGCCGAACCAGCCACGCCTTCGTAGTTGCGGATGCGTGCATCGTTCTTAACATAGAACTGGCAGCCGTTGAAGATGCGGGCGTTAGCTGTGCTGCTGTCATAGATGCCGAAGTGGTCGATGGCAGCCAGGGCGTGGTTGTAGAAGTTGCTCTCTGCAGCACCGCCGTGATATTCGTTCACGAGGAACTTGCCGTAGTTGTAGAACTTGCCGAAGTTGTTGTTGAACACAGCCACGTCAATAGTGCCGGCGTTGTAGTTCTCCTCGCCAGCGGCATTGCCGTTGTTCACCTCCACCTTACCTGCGCCGGTGAGCTTACCGCCAGCCAGCACCACGAGGCGAGCCTGGTTCACCATGTTCAGAGTCTTGCCCTCAGCCACGTTGACAGTGCAGCCGTTGGCAATGATGATGCGGCCCTTAGAACCTACGCGCTGGTCCTCGGTGATGTTCCAAGTACCGGTAACGACTACAGTGCGCTCGTTATTGTTTGCAACGCCGTCGGTCAGGCCCTCGGTAGCTACAACAGCAATTGCACCGTCGTAAGTACCCGTAATCTTGAAGTTGCGGACGAAGGTCTCGTCGGCATTATAGGTCAGCCAAGTGGGGTGGTTAGCCAGAGCGTATGTAATCTGCTCTTCCCAAGAAAGACTAAAGAACATTTCGCGCTCTGCAGTTTGCTCGGCATTATTCCAGTCAATGCTATTCACGCCGCCATCGCCATAGTTAATGGCATAGCTAGTGTTGTCGTAGTTGTCAGTAACATTCTCGCTGTTAGGCTCCTTTGCGGTCTCATTGTAAGCAGCCACCCAAGCCTCATCGTAGGGAGCGACGATGTTAGCAGCCTCGGGAGCAGCGAAGCTACGGGAAACGCGGGCAGAAGCCGTTGAAGCTCCGAAGCCCCAGTTCTGGTTGGCAGCAGGCTGTCCGAAAGTCTCAATGAACAGCTTGTTGTACTCTTCTACGATGTTCTTTTGCGAAGCAATAGGATCGTAGAGGTCCTTGTCCTTGGAGCAGCTCACGAAGGCCGAAGTCATAGCCAGAGCGGCGGCTCCCATCATCAAATACTTTTTCATAATGCTTTTTTGGTTTATAATAAATAATTAATAGTTAATAAGTTCAACGCCTGAAAAGCAATACAACAGCCCATTCCTCTGCGTTTTCCTGCTTGGTATGGTCTGTTTAGCTTCGTTTTGCGCTACAAAGGTAGCAAAAAGAATGCGTTGCGCTACCGTTTGTACGTTAAACTTTGTTAAGTTCGGTTGTTTTTTGTCACTGGCTGTTCCGTAATCCGCAAGCTGCCGGTTCCTTAACGAAAACTAAAAAGCATGGAAAATTTGGTTATTACCGTCTTTTGCACTACCTTTGCAGCCGTTAACAGCTTACACATTATTTATATATATGGATGTCAACATGACCGAGGGGGCTGAACCCACCGTACAGGAGAGCATAGTGCTGCGCAGCGAAGGCCTGGTGAAGCGCTACGGCAAGCGCACTGTGGTAAACGATGTGAGCTTCAACGTGCACCAGGGCGAGATAGTGGGACTGCTCGGGCCAAACGGTGCCGGCAAGACCACATCGTTCTATATGACCACCGGCCTGGTGATGCCTAACGGCGGGCACATCTTCCTTGGCGACCAGGAGGTGACCAGCTTCCCCGTGTACAAACGGGCACGGGCCGGCATAGGATACCTGGCGCAGGAGGCCTCCGTGTTCCGCAAGATGAGCGTGGAGGACAACATCCTCTCCGTGCTTGAGATGACAGGCAAGCCCAAGGCCTACCGCCACGAGAAACTGAAGAGCCTCATTGCCGAGTTCCGCCTTGAAAAGGTGCGCAAGAACAAGGGCGACCAGCTCTCCGGCGGTGAGCGCCGCCGCACGGAGATAGCCCGCTGTCTGGCCATCGAGCCGAAGTTCATCATGCTCGACGAGCCTTTTGCCGGCGTAGACCCCATAGCCGTGGAAGACATCCAGCAGATAGTGTGGAGGCTGAAGGACCGCAACATCGGCATCCTCATCACCGACCATAACGTAGACGAGACGCTGGCCATCACCGACCGCGCCTACCTGCTCTTCGAGGGCCGCATACTCTTTCAGGGCACTCCTGAGGAGCTGGCCGCCAACGAAATAGTAAGAAAGAAATACCTCACCGAGTCGTTCGAACTGCGCAAGAAGCACTTCCAGCAATGAGCACCAGCCAGCCAATACACTTGGAGCATACCGACTCTACCAACAGCTGGGCGGCCGTCAACAGCAACGGCAAGGACGACCTCCTGGTTTGGACCGACTACCAGACGGCGGGCCGTGGCTGCGGCTCCAACTCGTGGGAGAGCGAGCCGGGGCAGAACCTGCTCTTCTCCATGCTTATTCACCCCGGCAGGGAGATAACGCTACCCTGGATAGCTGGCAAGGGGCGGTGGCCGCAGGTGGAAGCCCGCCAGCAGTTCATCATCTCAATGGCCGTCTCTGTTGCCCTGGTTCAGGCCCTTGCCAAGGTCATTGCGCAGGAGGGAGCCGATGGCGGCGGGCTGAGCATAAAATGGCCCAACGACATCTACTGGCACGACAGCAAGCTGGCAGGAATACTCATTGAGCAGCGCATTGCCACAGGCATGGTGACGCAGAGCATCATCGGCGTGGGCCTGAACATAAACCAGACGGCCTTTGTCAGCGACGCCCCCAACCCCGTCTCTCTAACTCAAATCACCGGCCGCCACCATGAGCGCGAAGCCCTGCTGCGAAGTGTGGTCGAGGGTTTCCCCCTCGACACCGCCACCCTCCCCTCCCGCTACCGCTCCCTACTTTACCGCCGCACTGGCCTGCACCCCTACCGCGATGCCAACGGCGTCTTCCTGGCCCGCCTCCTCACCGTGGAGGACGACGGCCACCTGCTCCTACAGAGCACCGCCGGCCTGCAGCGCCGCTACGCCTTCAAGGAAGTGAGCTTCGTACTGCCCGCCTAACCCCACACCCCCACGACACCCACACCCCACACAATACTCACACCCCACAAAAAAAATACAACCATGACAAGATTCAAACGCATTCTTCTTAAGCTCTCAGGCGAGAGCCTGATGGGCCGTCAGGGCTACGGCATAGACCCTGAGCGCCTGGGCGACTATGCCCGCCAGATAAAGGACGTCCACGACTTAGGCGTGGAGATAGGCATCGTCATAGGCGGTGGCAACATCTTCCGCGGACTCAGCGGCTCGCAGAAAGGCTTCGACCGCGTGAAGGGCGACCAGATGGGCATGTGCGCCACCGTTATCAACTCGCTGGCCCTCTCCTCGGCCCTTGATGCCGCCGGCGTCAGCAACCAGGTGTTCACCGCCATCCGCATGGAGCCTATAGGCGAGTTCTACACCAAGTGGCGCGCCATTGACGCCATGAAGCAGGGCAAGGTGTGCATCTTTAGCGCAGGCACCGGCTCGCCTTACTTCACCACCGACACCGGCTCGTCGCTGCGCGGAGTGGAGATAGAGGCCGACGTGATGCTGAAGGGAACCCGCGTGGACGGCATCTACACCGCCGACCCAGAGAAGGACCCGACGGCCACGAAGTTCCACGACATTACTTATAAAGAGGTGCTAAACCGCGGCCTGAAGGTGATGGACCTCTCTGCCATCTGCATGTGCCAGGACAACAACCTGCCCATCTATGTGTTCAACATGGACGTGGTGGGAAACCTCATGAAGGTTATTCAGGGCGAGGAGATAGGCACGCTGGTACACCCATAAGGAGTGAAGAATTATGACCCGGCATCTGTGCCGCACGGCATTATTATTTATTATTTATTATTTGTCACTTAGCCCTGCAAGGGCGCAGGACATTGGCGACCCCACCTTCGTGCCCATGGTAAAGGTGAGCCGTACCGTTGTGGACGGCGACACCATTCCCTACATGGAGATGCAGAATGTCTATGTCTACCCGGAGCCTACGTTCCAGAGCCGCCGCCAGCAGCAGGCCTACCTGCGCCTTGTGCGCAACGTGAAGAAGGTGCTGCCCATAGCCAAGGAGGTGCGCCAGATGCTCATTGAGACGGCCGAGTACATTGAGACCATCCCTACGCAGCGCGAGCGCGACCAGCACCTGAAGCGCGTGGAAGAGTCAATAGTGGCCGAATACAAGCCGAAGATGAAGAAGCTCACCTTCTCGCAGGGCAAGCTGCTCATAAAGCTCATCGACCGCGAGTGCAACAGCACGGCCTTCGAGGCCATCAAGGCGTTCATCGGTCCGGTGCGTGCCGGCATGTGGCAGGCCTTCGCCTGGGTCTTCGGAGCCTCGCTGAAAAAGGGCTACCAGCCCGAAGGCGTCGACCGCCTCACCGAGCGCGTGGTGCTGATGGTAGAGGCAGGCCAGCTATAGCACTGAACTCAACAAACAACAACGATTATGAAGATATGTGTGTTTTGTGCCTCCAATCCTCATTTAGACGAAGAGTTCTTTCTGCGTGCTGAGGAGTTGGGCGTATGGGCAGCGAGCAACGGCCATTCCATTGTGTTCGGCGGTCACGATGCCGGACTGATGCACGCCGTGAGCAAGGCTGCCCACGAGGCTGGCGGACAGGTAATCGGCGTGGTGCCGAGGGTCATAGAGAGGATGGGGAAGCTAAGCCCATACATGGACGTACATATTCCCACGGAGGACCTTACCGACCGCAAGCAGATGATGATGCTCCAGAGCGATGCCTTCGTGGTGATGCCCGGCGGCATTGGCACCCTCGACGAGCTGTTTACAGTGGTGGCTGCCGTAACCCTTGACTACCACCATAAACCTATCATCCTGTATAACATCAACGGCTTCTGGGACTCGCTGACAGCCTGCCTTGACGACCTTGGCTCAAAGGGAGTGATGCGCGGCGACTGGCGCCGCCATATCAGCGTGGCGGCTTCGCTCGCAGAGCTGCAAACCGCCCTCGCCGGCTAATAGCTCACTGAGCAGGCGATGCCAAGCTGGCGCACCTGGGCGGCGATGCCGTCAAGCTGCTCCGGTGTGGCTTTCAGCAGGCCTGGAGTGGGAGTCTCTCGGTCAATAGTATAAATCATGACCTGCTGCGGCTGGATTTCCTTTAAGGCATCGAGCCAGGGCAGGACGTATTCGCTGCCGGTGTTGTCAACACTCTCGCCGGCAGCCTCTCCCTGCATGAACATGGTCTGGATGATGACGTGGCCGTCGAATGCCTTCAGCCGCTCTATCACCATGCCTACATCGTAGGAGCCTTGCGGGTGGTCTACGCGGCGTATGTATTCGGCCGAGACGGTGTCAAGCTTCAGTATGTTATTGTCCACGCGCATCAGAGCATCATGGACAGCCGGGCGGTGAATCAGGGTACTGTTGCTCAGCACGCTGACTTTGGCCTGCGGACAGTACTTGTTGCGCAGCAAGATGGTGTCATCGATAATCTCAGGGAAGTGGGGATGGCACGTCGGCTCGCCGTTGCCGGCAAAGGTGAGCACGTCGGGCATGCGGCCTTCCTGCTGCATCTTTTCAAGGCGCTGCCGCAGGGCTTCCGCCACCTCCTCGCGGGTAGGCAAAGGCAGGGTGGGACGATGGTCCTCGTTGAAGCCGCACTCACAGTACACACAGTCGAAGGAACACACCTTGCCGTCGGCCGGAAGCAGGTTGATGCCTAACGAGAGGCCCAGACGACGGCTGTGCACAGGGCCGAAGATGGGCGAGGGGTAAATAATGGTACTCATAATCAAGGTGCAAAGGTATAGCTTAATGAACGAAGAAAGGAATAAGATGGTGTTAAATTATCGTAAATAAAGACAGG
>JAFTAR010000006.1 GCA_017455495.1 Prevotella sp. | reverse complement strand
GGCTATCGCTCCGCTGCCGATTTAGCCAGAATGGAAACGGATAATTTGACAAATGGAAAGACAGGAAATGGGAAAAAGTGATTTGGTGTCCATCATCATGCCCTCTTACAACTGCGGCAGGTTTATCGAGGCGAGCATCCGTAGCGTGCAGGCGCAGACCTACCGGGAGTGGGAACTGCTCGTGGTGGACGACTGCTCGGCTGACGGTTCGTTGCAGACGGCCTTGGCCTTGCAACAGGAAGACCCGCGCATCCGTGTGCTCCGCCACGAGAAGCGGAGTGGTGCCGCCACGGCCCGCAACTGGGCATTGCGAGAGGCACGTGGCCGCTGGATAGCCTTCCTCGACAGCGATGACCAGTGGGAGTCAACGAAATTAGAACGGCAGATAGCGTTTATGGAAGAGCATGGCTATGCCTTCTCATATACCAACTATCAGGAGATGGACGAACATCTGCAGCCTACAGGTAAGTTAGTGACAGGACCACGACGCATTACCACCATCGGTATGTATGCATTCTGTTGGCCCGGCTGCCTCACGGTGATGTACGATGCAGAGAAGGTAGGCCTGGTGCAAATTAAGCCCATCCACAAGAACAACGACTATGCCTTGTGGCTGAAAGTCATACGGAAAGCCGACTGCTACCTCTTGGACGAATGTCTGGCACGCTATACACGCGGGCGCAGTGGCTCCATCACTACCCACGGCTACTGCGCACTCATCAAATGGCACTACTTCTTGTTCCGTCATGCAGAGGAGATGTCAGCTCCTGTGTCGTTCCTGCTGATGTGTGGCAACCTGATGTTCGGTGTGCTGAAGAAACTGCTGTATGTCAGGAAAGTGGAGGGTGAAAGCTAAGGAATTAATAAAACACGACGGATTGAGCTTGAAGAGTAATCATCATACTGAGTTCTTTTTCTCATTGCTGCGAGTTGGGCTTTGGGAGAATTGTTTCTTGCCGGCTACACCTGACGGCTCGCACCTTCCTGCCGGCGAGGTAAACTGGGAAATTGTACTGAAGCTGGCGAAACAACAATCGGTGGTGGGGCTGGTAACGGCAGGAATAGAGGTCAGCAGGGCGAATGTGCCGCAGTTCCCCATTTCCCAATTCTGCACAATGAAGTTTATCAAACAGGTCATTCAGTTAGAAAAACGTAATGCGGCGATGAATCAATTCATCGGGTTGATGACTAAAAAGATGCACAATGCCGGCATCGAGACGGTACTGGTGAAGGGACAAGGGGTGGCACAGTGCTACGAGCGTCCGCAATGGCGGACCTGTGGTGATGTGGATTTCTTTCTTGACGAAGACAACTACGAGAGGGCGAAGGAGTTTCTGAGGCCATACGCTTCCATAGTAGAAAACGAGTATGTACGTGAGAAACATCTGGGCATGGGTATCTCTAAGTGGATCGTTGAGTTGCACGGAACATTGCGCGGGGGACTCTCGGTGAGAATTAACCGCGTGCTGGACGAGATACAACGTGAGACGTTCCGCGGCGGCCATGTGCGTTTCTGGGATAACAATGGCGTGACAATAAAATTGCTGTCTGTGGAGAACGACATTGTTTTCGTGTTTGCTCATTTTATCAACCATTTTTTCAAGGAAGGACTTGGGCTGAGACAGATATGCGACTGGTGCAGGCTGTTGTGGGTTCATAAGGACCACATGGACAAAGCTTTAATAGAGAAGCGTATCAGACAAATGGGATTGGGCACCGAGTGGAACGCATTTGTAATATACGCGATGCTCTATTTGGGCTTGCCGCTTTCGACTAACGACTTGTTGCTTGGCAGTTGCGGAAATCATAAAAGCTTAAAGAGAAAAGCGGAGCGGATAAATAACTATATACTGAAGGTGGGAAATATGGGACTCAATCGTGATATGAGTCATTTTAGCAAGTATCCCTATCTTGTGAGGAAATTATTCTCAATGAAGCGTCGTTTGGGCGATCTGTTGACCCACGCCCGCATCTTTCCACTCGACGCTCTCAAGTTTCTCCCCACCATTATGTACTACGGAGTCAGGAGTACAATGAGAGGGGAATAAGGCCGGAACAATTATAACAAAAATGAAGAAACTATGCTACTGAAATTTATATTCGACAAGAGTGCCTCATTAATCGGGTTGTTACTGCTGTGGCCGGTGCTGCTGGTGGTGGCATTGCTCATCAGGGTGAAGATGCCGGGAGGGCCTGTGCTGTTTACGCAACTGCGCGTAGGCAGACATGGCCAGACGTTCCGCATCTATAAGTTCCGCACGATGACTGTCGGCCACGGTGGATCGTCGGTGTCGGTGAAGGGTGAGAGCCGCATCACGCCGTTAGGCGCACGCCTGCGGCGGTGGAAACTCGACGAGCTGCCGGAGCTGTGGAATGTGCTGCGGGGCGACATGAGCTTCGTGGGGCCGCGTCCCGATGTGCCGGGCTATGCCGACCAATTGCAGGGCGACGACCGTCGAATGCTCCTGCTTCGCCCTGGCATCACGGGTCCTGCCACGCTGAAGTACCGCAATGAAGAGGAACTGCTGGCCAGCGTCGCTGACCCCATAAGATATAACGATGAGGTGATTTTCCCCGACAAGGTGCGGCTGAACCTGTACTATCTGGACCACTACTCGTTTCTGAAGGACTTGCAGATAATTGTCTGCACGGTGCTGGGAAAGAAAATGAGCTATGCCGGAGAGGAAATATAAAAAAAAGCCTCACCCCCGACCCCTCTCCAAAGGGCGAGGGGAGTATATAGTAATAAAAGTAAGAAAGCAATAAAGCAAGAAAGACATATGACAAACAGGATTTATCTGTGCCTGGCACACATGAGTGAGGCTGGCGAGGAACTGAAGTACATCAAGGAGGCATTCGACACGAACTGGGTGGTACCCCTGGGACCCAATGTGGATGCGTTTGAGAAAGAGCTCGAAAAATACAGCCTCACCCCCAACCCCTCTCCGACTGGAGAGGGGAGTGATTACCTGAGTAAAAAGCGGGTGGTGGCTCTGGCTTCTGGAACGGCGGCAGTGCACTTGGCGTTGCTTGCACTCGGCGTGGGTCCTGGCGACGAGGTAATGACACAGAGCTTCACCTTCTGTGCCTCGGCCAATCCCATTGTCTACTTAGGGGCGACACCGGTCTTCGTAGACTCCGAGGCCGACACTTGGAACGTGGACCCGGCATTGCTCGAAAAGGCCATTGCCGACCGCATCGCCAAGACGGGCCGCAAGCCCAAGGCCATCGTGCCCGTTACACTTTATGGCATGCCCTACAAGATAGACCAAATCATGGCTGTGGCACAGCGCTACGACATTCCCGTGGTGGAGGATGCTGCCGAAGGCCTTGGCTCACGCTATCATGGGCGTATGCTCGGCACGTTCGGTGAGTACGGCGTGCTCAGCTTCAACGGAAACAAGATGATTACTACCAGTGGCGGCGGTGCCCTAATCTGCCCGTCGGCAGAGGCTCGCGAGCGCATCCTGTGGTATGCCACCCAGGCGCGCGAGGCCTATCCCTACTACCAGCACGAAGCAATTGGCTACAACTACCGCCTTTCTAATGTCAGTGCCGGCATAGGCCGCGGACAGATGACCGTGCTCGAAGACCACATAGCTCATCATCGCCATGTAGCGAAGCTCTACATGAAGGCATTTGCCGATGTTGACGGCATAGAATTCCATGACGAGGGTGAGGGCATGGAGAGCAATTTCTGGCTCTCTACCATCCTCCTCGACGAGAAGCTGAAGGTGAAGGGAGAAGAACAGGCCTACGCGAAGCCCATACAGGGAGCCGTGGGCGGTGCTGCCGGAGTGGTGCGCGGCGGTGATGCCATCCACACTGACTGCGAACCGAACCGCAATGTGGAGGGTCTGCGCCTGACACTGAGCGAAGTGGGCATAGAGAGCCGTCCGCTGTGGAAGCCTATGCACCGTCAGCCCGTGTTCAGCCGCACAGGCATAGCCTACATCAACGGCGTGTCAGAGCGTATCTTCCGCCGTGGGCTGTGTCTGCCGAGCGGCCCCCAGGTGAGCGATGCCGACGTACAGCGCATCATTAGCACCATCAAGGCCAGCATTTGATGCCTGCCAGGGAGTGTGAGAGTGTTAAATAAGCATAAGGAAAAACATAAACATAAAAGGCACGCCGCAAAAAACAAGAAAATAATGTAATTTTGCAGTCCAATTGTGAACAATGCTCGGGATAAAGAAACTTGACATATTCATAGCCAAGCAATTCGGACTGCTGTTTGTGGCCACATTCTTCATCTGCCAGTTCGTGCTGATGATGCAGTTCCTGTGGCGATACGTTGACGACCTTATAGGCAAGGGCCTCACGATGGACGTGCTGGCTCAGTTCTTCTGGTATATGGCCCTGATGCTGGTGCCGCAGGCCTTCCCCCTGGCCATACTGCTTAGCTCGCTCATAACCTACGGCAACCTGGGCGAGTCCTCTGAGCTGACAGCCATAAAGGCTGCGGGAATATCGCTGCTCCAAAGCATGCGCTCGCTCATCATAATAGTGTTCCTCGTTGCAGGCATAAGCATCTATTTCCAGGAGGAGATAGGCCCTAATGCCAACCGACAGATGGCCCAGCTGCTCATATCCATGAAGCAGAAAAGCCCAGAGCTGGAAATTCCCGAGGGAGTGTTCTACGACGGCATACCCAACACAAACCTCTACGTGGAACACAAGGATATGGACACCGGCAAACTCTATGGAGTCATCATCTACCGGCAGACATCATCCTACGAGGACCAGGCCATAATACTGGCCGACAGCGGCATGCTGCAGTCTACTGCCGAGAAGAAGCACCTGCTGCTTACACTGTGGAGCGGAGAGTGGTTTGAAAACATGAAGCAGCAGGACATGGTGATGAGTGCCGAAGTGCCCTACAGGCGCGAGACTTTCTTCCACAAGCAGATCCTGCTCGACTTCGACGGAGACTTCAACCTTGCCGACGCCTCAATAATATCGGGCAACGCCAAGGGCAAGAGCACCCGGCAGATACTGCACGACCTTGACTCCATACGCCACAGCAACGACTCCATTGGGCGCTCTTTCTACGAGGAGGGCATGCGCTATTCCTTTACAAGCCCAATACTTAGCCACGACGACTCAATACGCCTGGCCATCGACACCCACCAGAACCTGCCCGACATTGACAGCCTGCTCGGCAGCCTTCAGGGCGACATGCTCAGACAGGTTACTAAGAGCGCAGCACGTCAGGCACAGATGGCAAGTAGCGACGTGCTAATGAAGTCCGACTATTCCAACTTCATCTTCCGGCAGGAACGCCTGCATCTGATTGAGGCCATTGGCAAGTTCACCCTCGCCCTCTCCTGCATCATCTTCTTCTTCATAGGCGCCCCCTTGGGAGCTATAATAAGGAAGGGAGGCCTGGGCGTGCCGGTGATAATAAGCGTCATTGTGTTCATCGTCTACTACATCTTCGAGAACTCAGGCATGCGAATGGCACGCGATGACAACTGGACCGTCTGGTTCGGAAAAAGCATATCAACAATGGTGCTCGCCCCGCTGGCAGTGTTCTTCACTTACAAGGCCAACAACGACTCGGCTGTGTTCAACATTGATGCCTACCGCCTGCTACTGATGCGAATGCTGGGACTGAGGCAGAAGCGCAACGTGGCAGCAAAGGAAGTTATCATCAACGACCCCGACTACGCCCGCGACGCCACCCTGCTGGGCAACATAAACCAGCGCATAGACCACTACCTCGCAGAGCACCGCCTCAAGAGGTGGCCCAGCCCCATAAAGGTGTTCTTCCGTCCAGGCGACGACCAGGAGGTGGAGGGCATAAGCAAGGAGCTGGAGCAGGTGATAGACGACCTGTCGAACAGCCGTCAGGCACAGGTGATACACCTGCTCAACCAATACCCTGTGCTGGCCACCCACGCACACACGCGCCCCTTCCGCCAGCGCTGGCTCAACGCCATCACAGGCATCATTCTCCCCCTCGGAGCATTCTTCTACATACGCATGCTCCGCTTCAGGCTTAGACTCTACAAAGACCTAAAGACAATACAGAAAACCAGCAACAGCATAATAGATTATACGAACAATGAGCCAGATTAACCTGAACACCATAGAGGAAGCCGTTGAGGACTTCCGCAACGGAAAGTTTGTAATCGTAGTTGACGACGAAGACCGCGAGAACGAGGGCGACCTCATTTGCGCCGCCGAGAAGATAACACCCGAGATGGTGAACTTCATGCTGAAACATGCACGCGGCCTGCTCTGTGCACCCGTCACCATAAGCCGCAGTCAGGAGCTTGACCTGCCACATCAGGTACAGGACAACACGTCGCTCCTTGGCACGCCCTTCACTGTTACCGTAGACAAGATAGAGGGCTGCACCACCGGAGTAAGCGCCCACGACCGGGCTGCCACCATACAGGCACTCGCCGACCCCACCTCCACACCCCAGACCTTTGGCCGCCCGGGCCACGTGAACCCCCTCTATGCACAGGACAACGGAGTGCTACGGCGCGCCGGACACACCGAGGCAGCCATAGACCTGTGCCGACTCGCAGGACTATATCCCGCCGGAGCACTCATGGAGATAATGAACGACGACGGCACAATGGCACGCCTCCCTCAGCTCATCCAATTCGCCCAAGAGTGGCAGCTGAAGATAATAGCCATCAAGGACCTCATTGCCTACAGGCTGAAGCAGGAGTCGCTCATAGAAGTGGGCGTAGAGGTGGACATGCCCACACACTACGGACATTTCCGCATGATACCATTCAAGCAGAAAGCCAACGGACTGGAGCACTTCGCCCTCATTAAAGGAGAGTGGAAGGAGGACGAACCAGTCCTGGTACGCGTACATTCCTCATGCACCACGGGCGATATTCTCGGCTCCTGCCGCTGCGACTGCGGCGAACAGCTGCACCGAGCCATGCAGATGATAGAGCAGGAAGGCCGCGGAGTGATAGTCTACATGCAGCAGGAAGGCCGCGGAATAGGACTGATGAACAAGCTGGCTGCCTACAAGCTGCAAGAAGAGGGCTACGACACCGTTGATGCCAACCTATGCCTCGGCTTCAAGGCCGACGAGCGCGACTACGGCTGCGGCGCACAGATGCTGCGCCACCTCGGAGTGCACAAGATGCGGCTCATGACAAACAACCCCGTGAAGCGAGTGGGACTTGAAGCCTACGGACTGCAGATAACCGAGAACGTGCCCATTGAAGTAACCCCCAACGAGTACAACCTGCGCTACCTGCAGACAAAGAAGGCACGAATGGGCCACACACTCCACCTCTGATAATACAACTGCAAAAAGATAATTGCCTTGGGAAAGCACAAAGCTTCTCAAGGCAATTATCTTTTCTTACTGTTAATGCTACTTGCGGTCGCCGAAAATCCGGAGCAGATAGATGAACAGGTTGATGAAGTCATGGTAGAGCGACAGAGCACCCAGAAGGGCATACTTCTGCATGGTCTCGCCAGCGTCGGGAGCCTGCAGGCACATCTGCTTGATCTTCTGAGTGTCGTAGGCCGTAAGCCCAACGAAGACAAGGACTCCGACATAGCTCAGAATGGTGTCAAGCGGACCGCTCTTCACAAAGATGTTCACAATGGTGGCAATGATCACTCCTATGAGGGCCATAACCAGAATCTTCCCCCACGACGAAAGGTCTTTCTTGGTGACGAAGCCGAACAGCGACATTCCTGCGAAGGTGCCAGCCGTGATAAAGAACACGGTGGCAATGCTGGCGGTGGTGTAGACGAAGAAAATAGATGACAGCAGGGCACCGTTGACAACTGAATAGAGCACGAACATCAGCGTGGCAACCGTAAGCGACAGCTTGTTGATGGCGGCTGATACACCGATAACCAGAGCCAGCTCTACGATGAACAAGCCGTAGAACACTATCTGGTTGCCGAAGATGACCTCCTGTATGGCCGTATTGGTTGCCACCAGCCAGGCAGCGAAGCCGGTTATGGTGAGAGCCAAGGCCATCCACAGATAAACCTTACGCATCAAGGCGGGGAAGGCTGCTGCCACTCTCTCTTCCCGAGCGGCAACAGAACCGTAGTTAAATTCCTGATAATCCATTACTTTTCACTTTAAAGAATTAATAAATGAGGCCGCAAAGATAATACTTATATCCGACACAACGAAGGAAAAGAACTTTTTTTTAATTAAAAAAAGCAAAACATGCCGCTTGTTCGCAGTTTTTTTCATACTTTTGTATCAGCTAAAGACTTAAAACACCATAACCCATGAAAGTTGGATTGTTTATCCCGTGCTACGTAGACGCTGTTTACCCTGAGGTGGGCCTTGCCACCTACAAGCTTTTGAAGCACGTCGGCGTAGACGTGACATACCCCCAGAAGCAGACTTGCTGCGGACAGCCCATGGCCAACGCCGGCTTTGAGAAGAAGGCCGTTCCATTGGCCTCTAAGTTCGAAAATCTATTCAAGGAGTTCGACTATGTAGTGGCTCCCTCCGTAAGCTGCACAGCCTTTGTACGCATAAACTACCCCCGCCTGCTGAACCACGAGTGCACCACAGCTGCCAAGGCTATGGACGTGGTGGAGTTTCTTCACGACGTGGTGAAGGTAAGCAAGCCCTTGGGCAGTTTCCCCCACAAGGTGAGTCTCCACAACTCCTGTCACGGCGTGAGGGAGCTGGGCCTTTCCTCGCCAAGCGAGATGCACGTGGCTCCTTTCAACAAGATAAAGGACCTGCTGAACCTTGTGGAGGGCATAGAGGTGCTGGAGCCAGAGCGTCCCGATGAGTGCTGCGGCTTCGGAGGCATGTTTGCCGTTGAGGAGACTGCCATCTCGGCCCAGATGGGCAGGGACAAGCTGGCCCGCCACATAGCTACGGGCGCAGAGTATATCACAGGCCCCGACTGCTCGTGCCTCATGCACTTGGCAGGCGTTGCAGGCAAGGAGGGTCTGGACATAAAGTTCAAGCATGTAGTAGAAATAATGGCATCAGGACTGTAAGGAGCCTCCCCAAGCCCCTCCAAAGGAGGGGATGTTGAGATAGACAAAGTATAATATAAACTATTTTAAGAAAAAAAGAGCACCCACTTATGTAACAGAACATCCCTCCCCTTTGGGAGGGCTTGGGTGGGCTTTTATAACCTATGAGTACAGCACACAGCAAAGCAGCAAAAGAGTTCCTCAAGGACCAGAAATACGCCACTTGGCATGACTCCACATTCTGGTCGGTACGCGGCAAGCGCGACAACATGGCAAACACCCTTGACGAGTGGGAACAGCTGCGCGAGAAGGCATCGGCCATAAAGCGCCACACCATAAGCCATCTGGACGAATACTTAGAACAGTTCAGCACCAATGCCGAGAAGAACGGCGTCATAGTTCACTGGGCCAAGGACGCAGCCGAGTTCAACGACATTGTGCTCAGCATACTGAAGGAGCACGGAGTGAAGAAGATGGTGAAGTCGAAGTCAATGCTTACTGAGGAGTGCGAGATGAACCCATTCCTGGAGCAGCACGGCATAGAGGTTGTAGAGACCGACCTTGGCGAGCGCATCATACAGCTGAAGGGCCAGAAGCCCAGCCACATAGTGATGCCCGCCATCCACCTGAGCCACGACGACGTGGGCGAGCTGTTTGAAGAGAAGGGCATCAGCGACGAGAAGGGCAACCACGACCCCACCTACCTCACCTACCGTGCCCGCCTGTCGCTCCGCAACGAGTTCCTCACGGCCGATGCCGGCATGACGGGAGCCAACTTCGGCATAGCCAGCACGGGCGACATCGTGGTGTGCACCAACGAGGGCAATGCCGACATGTCCACCTCCTGCCCCAAGCTCCACATCGCCGCCATGGGCCTGGAGAAAGTGATACCCAACTACGACTGCCTGGCAGTGTTCCAGCGCCTGCTTTGCCGTGCGGGGACGGGCCAGCCCACCACTACCTACACCAGCCACTTCCGCAAGGCGCGCCCCACGGCCGATCAGATGCACATCATCCTGGTTGACAACGGACGCAGCGAGTGGATAGGCAATGAGGAGCACTGGGAGGTGCTGAAGTGCATACGCTGCGGCTCCTGCATGAACACGTGCCCCGTTTACCGGCGCTCCGGCGGCTACAGCTACAGCTACTTCATTCCAGGCCCCGTGGGCATCAATCTCGGCATGCTCCGCTCACCGCAGAAGCACTCAGGCAACGTGTCGGCATGCACGCTCTGCAACAGCTGCCAGTGCGTGTGCCCGGTGAAGATAGACCTGGGCGACCAGATTTACAAGTGGCGCCAACAGCTGGACGACTTCGGCACCGCCAACAAGCAGAAGAAGATGATGTGCAAGGGTATGAACACGCTCTTCGCGCATACATCATTATATAATACGGCAACAACGCTCTCGCCTTTGGCCAACATCGTGCCGTCGTTCATCATGAACAGCGGACTAAACCCATGGGCCGAGGGCCACAAGATGATGAAATTCCCGAAGAAACCCTTCCATAAGATAATAAAACAGGAAGACCTCTAAGAGCCTCCCCAAGCCCCTCCAAAGGAGGGGATGTTGAGATAGACAAAGTATAATATAAACTATTAAAAAAAGGAGCACCCACTTATGTAACTGAACATCCCTCCGTTTGGGAGGGCTTGGGTGGGCTTTAAGTATGAAAGAAGAAATACTGGCACGATACCGCGCCAACATCCACGAGCGCTACGACATGCCCGACCTGGGCGACCTGAAAGCCGTGACTTATACTGACCCCGTGTCGCAGTTCAAAAAAGCCCTGCAGACATCAGGCGGCCAAGTAAAAGAAATAAGTGAGGTCGAAGACCTCAACACCCTGATAAGCAGTCTGTTTCCCGATGCCAAGGAGATAGCCTCGAACCTACCGGAAGTGAGCATAGCCACCCGCAATCCAGACACCGCCGAAAACGCTTCTGCCCTTAACGGCACCGACGTTGGCATAGTGCGCGGCATGTTCGGAGTGGCTGAAAACGGCTGCGTGTGGATTCCCCAGCAGATGAAGCAGAAGGCCGTGATGTTCATTTCCGAGAACCTGGTAATACTCCTGCCCCGCGACCAAATAGTGAACAACATGCACGAGGCCTACCGCCGCCTGCAGAGCGGTGATGCCAACAGCGGCATAGAGCAGTTCTGCGACTACGGCTACGGCACCTTCATCAGCGGTCCAAGCAAGACGGCCGACATAGCACAGGTCCTCGTAATGGGAGCGCAGGCGGCCCGCAGCGTCACAGTGGTGCTCATACCCTGACGTATCCCCCACCCCTTTACGCTTTTTTCACAGAAAAACACAGCCGTAAATTTGGCCGTACAGCGAAAAGTGACTACCTTTGCAGTCAATCTAAAAGACATATACTAACTTAATAAAAAAACTAAGTAAAATGTTGAAACCACTAAACAAACATTTCGCTCCCAAGAGCGTTATGCCTGAGAAAGTCATTCAGTTTGGCGAGGGCAACTTCCTCCGCGCATTCGTAGATTGGATTATCTGGAACATGGACCAGAAGACCAACTTCAACGGTTCCGTCGTAGTAGTGCAGCCCCTCGCACAGGGTATGGTGGAATGGCTCAACGGTCAGGACTGCCTGTACCACGTGAACCTTCAGGGCCGCGAGAACGGCAAGCCCGTTAACACGCTGGAGCGCATTGACGTCATCAGCCGCTGCCTGAACCCCTACTCACAGAACGAGGCCTTCATGTCGCTGGCCGACCAGCCCGAGATTCGCTTCGTCATCTCTAACACCACCGAGGCCGGCATCGCCTTCGACCCCGAGTGCAAGCTCGACGACAAGCCCTGTTCCAGCTATCCCGGCAAGCTTGTCCAGTTGCTCTACCGCCGCTATCAGGCCTTCAATGGTGATCCCACGAAAGGTCTTATCATCTTCCCATGCGAGCTTATCTTCCTCAACGGCCATGTGCTGAAGGACTGCATCCGCAAGTACATCGACCTATGGCAGTTACCCGAAGGCTTCCGTGAGTGGTTTGAGAACTCATGCGGTGTCTATGCCACCCTCGTAGACCGCATCGTTCCTGGTTTCCCACGCAAGGAGATTGCCCAGATACAGGAGAAGATTGGTTACCGCGACAATCTCGTTGTACAGGCCGAAAACTTCCACCTCTGGGTCATCGAGGCCCCGAAGGAGGTTGCCCAGGAGTTCCCTGCCGACAAGGCCGGACTGCACGTGCTGTTCGTACCCAGCGAGGAGCCCTACCACAAGCGTAAGGTCACCTTGCTCAACGGCCCCCACACCGTGCTCTCGCCCGTGGC
>JAFTAR010000034.1 GCA_017455495.1 Prevotella sp. | reverse complement strand
GTGGGGATTATTTATAATTTTTTCTTACATTTTTATAAATTTTTAAAACAATTAACTAACTACTCCCCTCTCCAGTCGGTGCGGGGCTGGGGGTGAGGCTACTTTCTACCACTTGACTTTCAAAACCAAACACATCTACAGCCTTGATACAAACCTGTCGGCTATCCTTATGAGGCACTCGCAGACGAGTCTTATAGACGCAATGCAGCGGGTCGTTGTCGTTCTCAATGTTCTCCCTGTAGTCCTGCCAAGTAGAGCGGAACGTAATGCCGTCATAGTCAGGGTCTATGCTCCAGTATTCTATCAGGCTCAGCGGGTCACGCTCCAACACCTGTTGCAGTTTCTCTTTGTCCTTATCATCCAAGGGGATGTTGTCAGGCGACAGCAGTACATAGTTCTCCAACTCTACATCTATCTCGTCCAACTCTCCTGACGGGGTCACTGCCAATGGTTTCGCCACCAAGTATTGCAGAGAAGAGAAACGAACAGACCTGTCATCAATCAGTTTCTTATAGCCTTTCTTTGCCAGTTTGTCTAAGAGGTCTGGTGGAATCACCAATACTTCCACCTTCGAAGCCTCGTATTTCTGGATAGCTTGTGAAATGTCGAACGCAAAGTTCCAACCCAGCACGACCACCTTGTCCCAGTCACCACCAAGCAACGAGGCTTTTGCTTCCACAGCCTTGCGGATAGTGGCAGCAGTTGTCAGACGGTTTGGCGAATCCACCATTACCAGCGTTCGCGTACCTTTTATATATCCGAAGTTCCTGTCGTTCGTCTGCTCTGGCGTAAAGGGCAAAGCACCATACAGCCCTAATACCACTTGGCTCAGGTCGCCCACATGCTTATAGCGCTTGTTGTTCCTAAACGCCTCTTTCTGATAGTCGCCAATGCTCTGATACAAGAACGGCTTCACCTCTTGGTCTATAAAACGCTTGCGCATCACCAATGAAGCAGGCTTACCTATGTCACAAGTAATCCAACGTCTGCCTAACCGCTCTGCAACTGCTGCCGTCGTACCGCTGCCTCCAAAGAAATCGCAAACAAGGTCACCTTCATTACTACAGGCATTCAGTACCCTTTCTAAAAGTGCTTCAGGTTTCTGTGTTGCATATCCTAATCGTTCATTTGCAACAGGGTTTATCATTGAAATATCCCAAACATCTGGCATTGGTACACCTTTTGTGGGTTCATCTGTCATAACAGACCTTCTTATACCATCCTCACCTATAACGCTTATCCATGACTTACCCTGCGCACTTGACTTTTCGGACTTGGGTATATAAAGCTGATTAAACGTCCTGTTCCGTTTGTTCTTCCCATAATAGAGTAAAACATCATGATTAGAAGCAAACAAAGTACTGGCTATATTCCATCTCCTATAATACCATATTATTTCATTACAAAAATTTTCTTTACCAAATATGTCATCCATCAATAACTTTACATAATGACCTATGTGCCAGTCTATATGGAGAAATATACAACCTTTATCTGACAACAACTCTTTCATGAGACAAAGACGAGGATAAATCATCTTCAAATAAGAAATCGTTCCTTGTTCCCACGTATCAGCATAAGCAAACTGCTCGATGACAGTTGGCTTCTGCTGAATATCCGTCCCTGGCAAAGAAATCTTTGTCCGATAGTCTGCCTTTGAGTCAAATGGTGGGTCAATATAGATAAGGTCAACCTTACCACGAAGCGAGGGAAGACCCGTCTGGGCATCACCAGCAAGGAGGGCTTGCATCGCCAAGAGGTTATCACCATAGATGAGGCGGTTCATCCACTCACCATTACCCCCAGCCATGTTAAAGGCATTGGGAATCTGAGGTGCACTGCCCTTGAACAGTCCGCTTACATCCTTACTCGGCAGCACCAGTTCATTGGTCTGAAGCCCAATCTGCGTACCACTACTGAGCCGCTCCAATATCTGAGCCGCTTCACGTCTGCCTTCGCTCACAATGCGAGGCAGTTCTTCTATCAATGACTTAGCCATAGCATCAATAATAAAAGTTGTCCTTTGTTGTTTTAGTTGTCTTTTATATCAATGCGTCGAGCCACCAAACAAAAGTCCCTGCAAGTACTAAGACACAAAATTTCTTTGTGTTCGTTCGCGAGCCTTGCTCGCGGACGGGGGAACACAAAACGTGGACGAATCCCCGTTCAGTGTTCCAGGTACTTGCAGGAAACCTAAAATGAGAAACAGGAAAACGCCCACTATACCAGTAGGCGTCACCATTATTATCTCATTTTGTTCTTTCTACCTGCAAGTTTCGGAACACTTTGAATAATAGCCAACGCTAATGTTTAACCCACGAAAATCAATACCGCCACCCTGCGCTCAGGGAATCCTGCACCATTTCTTGCGTCCCTTCGGTTCTTTTAGTCGCTTCGCTTTATAAAAGCGGCAGAGCCGAGCGGCAAGCGAGCAGAGCTCGAGCGACGGTGCTTTCGGCAATACTTGCTGCAAAAGTACGAAAAATAATTGAAACTGAAACAGATTGCCGCAAATTTATACATTATTAATAGAAAGGGTGTCTGCGCGATTAGCGGGGATGGCATACCAGCCGTGGCGGCCCTGCTGTGCCCCTTGGCGTATGCCTGCGGCACGCAGGGCGGCAGTGAGCTGGCGGGGAGAGGGCATGTCCTGGGGGCGCAGGCCGCCGTCGCAGAGAAGGTCCTGTATGTCGGTGGTGGTAAGCAGGGTGTCGGAGGCCGTCGGTGCGGGCTGCAGCACGGCCTTCACCATGTCGGCCAGCATTATCTGGCGGCAGTAGCGGCGGTTATGCTGCTCCATAACGGCCTCCTCCTCGCGGGTGAGGAAGAAGGGTTCGCCGTCATGCAGGGCCTGGAGGGCCTGGGCGAAGAGCTGGTCGTGGTCAAGGGGAGTCTCGGTGTCGATGGTGCCGCTCAGCTCCACGCAGAGGTAGCGGCGGCTTCCGGTGGGGTCGCAGAGCGGACGGTCGTCGTTCGTCGTGGCTATGAAGGAGCAGACACGGCGCACCAGGGTGTACTGGTCGCTGCGCGGACGGCGCACCTGCACGTCGCGCTCCGTAAGCAGGCGTTTTATCTTGGCCTGCTCGCGCGTGGTCTTCGAGTCGTACTCGTCGATGTTCACCAGCCACATGCGGCCCAGCACGCGCTCCACCTGTTCGGCAGAGTCCATCTTTATATCGTCCATATAGTACTGGCGCAGGTGGCGGGGCAGGAGCATCTTGCAGAAGGTGCTCTTGCCGGTGCCCTGTGCCCCTATGAGCAGGGGCACGAGGGAGTTGCCGTGGTCCTGGCTGAGGCCGCGTGCCTGGGCCACCATGGCCAGCAGCCAGCGGCGGAAGAGGCGGGGCCAGTCCCCGTAGTGCGTGGGCACACGGGCGGCGAGGGCGGCGATGTGGTCGCGGCCGTCCCAGCGGGGCAGGTGGTCGAGGGAGTCGGCGACGGGGTCGAAGCTCTCCACGCGGGAGGCGTCTATGCACAGGCGCATGCCGTAGCCCCAGCTCTGGCCGCCGGCAAGGAGCTGCTCAACGGTGAGGGCGTTGAGGTCGCGGTCGGTGATGGGGCGCCAGGGGGACAAGGGGGTTCCGGCGGCAAAACCGCCGGACGCAGTAGAGGCACCGTGTCCGGCGGTTTGCGCGCAGGAGGTGGGGGAGGCGGTTTGCGCGCAGGAGGCGGGGAAGGCGGTTTGCGCGCAGGAGGCGGGGGAGGCGGTTTGCCCGCAGGAGGCGGGGGAGGCTGGAGCAGGGGCGGGCTGACGGGGCCGGAACTCGGTGGTTTTCTTCATGGTGTTGTAGCGCAGGTCGTAGTGGTCGCGCAGATACTGCTCGTTGAAGCGGATGGTATCGGAACGGGTGGATTGCAAATCCGGCTGAACGGGCTTGAGGGGAGGAGCGGGAGGAACGGGTTGAGCGGGTTGAGCGGGAGCGGGCTGGACAGGCGAAGCGGGAGGAACGGATTGGGCGGGAGGGACGGGCGGAGCAGGCTGGACAGGCGGAGCGGGAGCGGGCGGAACGGGCTGAACGGCGGCTTCGCCGGAGGTCTCGGGAGCTTCGTCTGCGGATAGGATGTCGAGGGCCTTCGAGATGATGTCGAGGGCTTTCATGGTCAGCGTGAGGGTCTGGCTGCGAAGGGTGTTGTCATTTTGTTTCATGGGCTGTAGCTGTTTATTTTATCGGTGTGCAAAGATAGGGCTGCGGAGGCCGAAGCTACATGCCGTTAACGCGGAGATAACACTTGTTTACAGGTTTTAACCAAAAGTTTTCCCGAAAATACCTGCACTACTTGCACCGTAATGAGAGAATGAGAAAATGAGAAACAACTATGGGGCAGCCCCGCAGCATCGTGGGGAGGCTCCGCAGAGTCATGGGGAGGCTCCGCAGCATCGTGGGGAGGCTCCGCAGCATCGTGGGGAGGCTCCGCAGAGTCATGGGGAGGCTCCGCAGAGTCATGGGGAGGCTCCGCAGCACTGTGGGGAGGCTCCGCATGAATATAAGGAGGTGCCATATTAGTTGCTGAACTGAATCGGCAACTAACATGGCACCCTGAAGCACCAGGTGCAAGTAGTGCAGCAAAAAAAAACTATTGGAAAAAGCGGTTCGCCTGAAATCTGAGGAGAAGCTACTTCACAAGTATCTTTTTGCCATTCATAATATATATTCCGGGGCGGAGGCCAACCCTGGCTACACCCATCGTGCGGCCTTGCAGGTCCTGTATGCTTTCACTGCCGGGCTGGTTGTCATGGACAGCCGAGACGGACGTCGTAGTGGGCGGGGTGACTGTCAGCGTTCCTGCCACAAAGGTCATGTTGTAGCTCTCGGCCGTGGCTGTGACAGTGATGGGATAGTCGCCTGCCGGCGAGTATTCGTCGGCCTCGCAATAGAACACAGGAGCCTCAGTCCATACAGGCAGTAGCTCGTCGTTGACCAGTCCCTCGTAGGTGAGCACGAACTGCGGGTTGGGTTCCCCCTGCTCGCGGGTGCAGTTGGCTACGGTAGCCGTGGCATCAACCTTCTGCACAATCATGTAGCCGTCAATGAAGTCCACGTCGCTATTTGTCACCGTTCCGCGGCTGATAAGCACCGGATAGCGCCCCGCTGGTGAGAGCGGCGTAGCCTCGCAGGTCAGTTCCGGCTTTCCGCTGATGGCATCGCCAGTGACGGTGTAGGTGAACGTGGGATTCTCCTCGCCATACTTGCGGATTACATTGCGCACCTTCACACTGGTGCCGAACTCAATGATGTTGTCTTTATTGAAGTCTCTCCACTGTGCCTTCTGCGAGTACTTTGTCTTCAAGCCGCTACGCACGTAGAGGCGCACCATGCTGACGGGCACGCCGGCAAAGACACCCGAACCGCCCAGAGCAGGCACCTCGCGGCATGGCAGGCGGAGCTCGCGCAAGCCGGTACAGCCACTGAAAGCCTCGCGGCCTATCTTTTCAAGAGCCTGTGGGAAGCGCACGCGCTGCAGTTTCTGGCAGTCGCGGAAGAGGCCCTCCGGCAGCTCGTTGCCGTTGAGTGTGGCATTGGTAAGGTCGAGTGTGCGCAGCTGCCCCTCGGTAGCATTGCCCTCACTGTCAAATCCGGCCAGGAAGCGCACGTAGTCCAGGTCAGCCTGGCTGAGAGGGCCGGTGATGGTGAGCGAGCCTATGGCACCCTCGCCCTCAAGGCTCTCCACCTGCTGCTGCAGCAGTCCAGCCTCGGCCAGCTCTATGTTTGCAGAGCGCATACCTACTACGCCGTCGCTCTTCACGCCGATGATCATATCCTGACCGTAGTTGAACTGATAGCCCGAGGGATTGAGCATTGAGATGTCGTAGTAGCCGTCGTCATCGCTGCTCCAGCCCCAGTTCACGTAGACCTTGCCGTCCTGGCGGTAGCCGTGGAGCACGAAGGCATGGCCGCCCTGCCACCAGTCGGCACCGCCATAGTCCATGTTGGCAGCCACGCCACAGTCGCGCATTAGCAGTGCCACGGCCTGTGCCTGCGTGTCGTTATAGTTGCCTGCGACATAGCGGTCGAGCATATTGTCCCAGTCATAGTAGTCTTCCTCGAAATTGGCAGTCACGGCCTGACCACCATAGTAGACAGTATGCTGTCCATAGCCGTGAACGGGAGTGCGGTGGTAGTTAAGAATCTGTGCCAAGGCGGTAGCCACACAACCCGTCAGACAGTGGGTGGAACCGCTGTAGATGGGGCACATGCCGTCGTAGGGTGTGTCCTGATCCCACTCCGTGGTTACCATCGGTTCCACCTCGGCAGGGTACAGGTTGGTATTTGGTGCTATGGCATGCAGTGGAGTCTGCCTTGCCACAGCATTGGCAATTACGTCGTTCATGGCGCGCAGCCACCACTGGAAGTTGGCATTGCGCCCCTCGCTGTAGGGCTTCATAGAGACGCCAAGCACCTCAGGTGCCAGGTCGTCGGCAGAGACAACGGCAAAGCCGTCGCCCTGTTCGTAGCCCATAATCTGGTAGGTGGCAGTTTTCTCAAGAACCTTGAGGGCTACGTTGCGCGGAGCCAGATGCCTGGCAGTGCGCTGCTGATTCATGGCTTGCAGGGCGAGCTGTTCCATCTGGGCCTGCGTTCGCGGTGCGGCCTGTGCTGTCAGTGCGACGAGCAGTAAAGTGAAGAGTAGGGTTGTCTTTTTTGTCATCTTTCTATAGCTCTATACATAAAAGAAGAAGAAGAAGGTAGTCCCACGCTATATGGCAGGAGTACCTTCCTCTTTGTTACTAAGGATTAATTACCTTTTCATGCTTTTTTCCTGAGACTTATTTCTGCACGGCCTTCTTGCCATTGACGATGTAGAGTCCGGCCTTCAGACCCTCGGTAGAGGTGACGTTCTGGCGAACCAGGCGGCCGTCGGTGGTGTAGATGTTCACAGCCTTGCCGGTAGCGATGAGCTGCTCAATGGCTGTTGCGATATCGTCAACCGTGACGCTCACAGGAGCCGACTCGGCACCGCTGTTATAGACAGCCGTAACACTGAACTTGTGAGTGCCGTCTTCCAGACCAGTGACCTCATAGGTTGTCTCGTCGCTTGAGTCATGCAAATCCTCGTCAACATAGATGTTGTACTGGGAAATTTCGCCGCCACCCTGCAGGAACTTGATGTTGTCGATGGCCAGGATGAAGCCCTCATCACCACCAGTGATGTTGCGTATAGCGAAGTAGGTAGTACCGGCGGGCAGCTCGTAGCTCACGGTGTTCCATGCGTTGCCATTGTCAACAACCTCCTCAATGAGCTGGAAGTCCTCGATGGCATTGCCAGTGGTAGAGTAGAGCACCTGATAGGTCTGTGCACCGTAGTCGTTGAATGCCTTCACGTCGAAGGTCAGCGTCTGGGCGATGCCGGGCAGCTGGGGCGAGATGAGCCAGTCATCATTGCCGGGATAGCCACCGTCCTGCAAGTTGTAGACAGACACGAGGTAGTTGTTGTCAACCTCACCGTCAGGACCTGCGAAGGAGCTGTTGTCGCCACCATAAGTAGCCAAGTTGAACACCTGCCATGCACGTTCCAGGCCGTCGCTGGCCAATGAGATATCCTCAAAGATGCCACCCTTGGTGTAGCCATTAGCGTTGATAAGCGTCCAGTCGCCCAGCTCGCCATCCTCGTCGGCACCGTTCTCGTAGGCAGCAAAGTCGTCGGTCACCTCAGTGTTAGTGTTCTCAGGAGCAGTCCATGTCAGAATGACGCTGTTTCCATCCACATCTGCTGCAAGATTCTCAACAGGAGCAGCTGCAGAAGCCTTGACGGTAAGCACTGTGCTGGCCTCGTTGTCGTCCTCGTCCAGATCGTTGGCATACTCAACGGTAGCCACGATGTCCAAGTCGCCAGCCTCGGTGAAGATGGTGGTAGCGAGTTCAGCAGTGAACTCCTTCTCCTCGTAGCTTGCCAGCTCGTCGGCAACGGTCTCCTCAAGGAGAGTCTCCTCGCCGGCGGTAAGCTTCACGGTGTAGTTAGAAGCGGCGTTCTCACCAATGTTCTTCACGGTCACGGTGATGGCGGCATTGCTGCCAGCCTGCACGTTGGCGGGAGCCTTCACGTCAACAGCGAGGTTGTACTCCAGCAGGTCGACAATCTTTATGTTGTCGATGATGATGGTGTCCTCGTACTGGGTTTCGCTTACAGTAGGAATTGTAGCAAAGATACCCACAGCCGAGTAGTCGTTGCCAATGATGCTGGCCAGAGGCACCTTGACGCTGGTGTACTCAGCACTGACGGCATGAGCAGAACCGATGAAGTCAAGTTCAGCACCGTCGGCAGAACCGATGGCAAATACCTGGCTGACAGCCTCACTGCGCACGTCGAAGAGCAGGGTCGGGTTGGCAGCCGACTTCAGGTTCACCCTCGGCAGGTAGAAGTAGACATCGGCCGATGTACCGTCGTTGTAGAGCTTCAGGGCCATGCCGTCGCCATCGGAAGCATCATTGCTGATGCCCAGACCGCCGTTGGTGTCCCAGCTGTAGTGCAGCGTGCTGCCAGCGAAGCCTTCAATGATGGGCAGGTCGGTGGGAGCACCCACGAATACGTATGCATAGTTGGTGGTAGCATCGGTAGAACCGACGGCGTTAGTAGCCTTCACACCGAAGTAGAGGTACTGCTGCTCACCCGAGTTGGTGTCGTAGTTGATGGTAGCGGTGGTAGCACCGGTAACGGTAGCCACGACCTCGCCCTCAACCAGATAGCTGCCGAAGTAGCTCTGCTCAATCTCCAGGGCATAGACCTCGTAGGTCACGTTGGCGGCGTTGACATAGCCACCGTTCAGGCCCGTAGCGGCATCCCAAGTGAAGGTGATGGTCGTTGCAGTAGCAGTAGCCACGACGTTCTCCACGTCGGCCAGCTCGTCTTCACCCACATAGACGGTCACCTTTTCCGACTTCTGACCGGCATCGCCGTTAGCGTCGTAAGGAATGGCCTGGTAGGTGTGGTTGCCGGTGGTCACCTCGTTGTCGGTGTAGTTGATGGTAGCACCGGGAGCGGGAGTCTCGGTAGCGATGACCTCACCGTCGCGCAGAATCTCAACCTTGGTCAGGTTGGCGGCGGGCAGGTCAGTGCCGTCGATGCTGGTGGCAGGAGCCACCACGGTGATGGCAGCGGTCAGGGCACCCTCGGCGCCAGCCTCAGCACTGATGACAGGAGCAGCAGGGGCAGTGCCCTCAAGGCCCTTCTCGATAGACAGGCTGTTGACCTGCAGACGCCACTCGTCGGGGTCAGAGATGGCGTGGATGGCCACGTAGTAGATACCGTCCTCGGTAGCGGTGAAGTCGCCCTCGAAGTCCTCAGCATCAACAGAGGTTACGTCGGTAGCAGCGATGGCGGTGATGTTCAGACCGGCGGCCGTAGCCTCCTTACCGACCACTACCTCGAAGCGCTCGGGGTAGCTGGCGCTGTAGGCATTGGCATTGACGATAACCTTGTAGTTCTTGCCAGCCTCCAGACGGATGGGCGAGGTCACGAGGTAGTCGTCACCCTGGTTAGTGCTGCTGTAGTTATAGTAAGCACCATAGCTGGCACTCCACAGCCATGTGCTCGAGTCGTCGTTGTTGTTGATTACCTGGAAGGCATCGAACGTGCCGGCCACGGTGAAGTCAGCGGTGTAAGGAACGGTCAGGGTAGCGGTCAGGAAGACGCTGATTTCCTCGCTCTTGCCACCGATGCCGCTCTCACCGTAGGTGATGACCTGGTACTTGTAGTTACCGATGGTCAGGGCCTCGTCCTGGTCGACATAGCTCAGCTCGGCGCCGGGGGCGGGAGCCTCGATGGTGTTGATGACAGCACCATTGCGCAGAATGTCAATCTTGGTGATGCCGTCGGCGGCCAGATCCTCACCAGCAAGGTTCTTGGTAGGAGCAGTGAAGGTGATGGTAGCACCCAGCACATCGTCAAGCGGCGTGACAGCGAAGTTGTCAACTGCTGCGGGAGCGTCGCCCTCGGCACCAGCCTCAATGACGAGCTTCTTCACACGGAGCTGATACTGGTCAGCATCCGATGTAGCGTGGATGGCCACATAGTATGTGCCGGCCTCGTCGGTGGTGAAGCTGCCGTCATACTCAGTGTCGGCAGTAACATTCACGAGGGTCTCGGCGATGGCGGTGATGTTCAGGCCCTCGACAGAGGCGGCTTTACCCACCTTCACCTCGAATTTCTCAGGATAGCTTGAAGCAGCGGCAGCGGCGGTCACCACCACGTTGTAGCCCTTGCCAGCTTCGAGCTTGATGGGCAGCACGAGGTAGTCGTCGGCAGCAAGGGTAGAGCTGTAGCTGTAGTATACGCCATTTTCGGAACTCCAGCTCCAGGTCTTTTGGTCCCCGTTGTTGTCAATCACACCGAAGTAGTCGATGGCACCTTCCTGTGTCAGGTCGAGCGTGACAGGAGCGGTCAGCGGAGCAGCCTCGATGACGAAGTTGTCAACATACTGAGCCCACTGGTCATTCGATGTATTGTGGATACCGATGTAGTAGTAGCCGTCGGCTTCGACGGTGAGTTCCTCGGTCTCAACGGTCACGGCAGCTGTAACATTGACCGTCTGCTGCTCAATGACAACGGCACCGGCGGCCAGAGCCTCGGCGGTAGCTTCAGCGGCAATTTTCACCTCGAAGGTCTCAGGATAGCTGCCAGAGCGTGCCCAAGTGTCGATGGCAAAGTGATACTTCTTGCCAGCCACGAGCTTGATGGCGGGAGAAACGAGCCAGTCATCGTTGGGGGAAGCATAGCTAATGGTGAAATTTTCTGTGCCAGCACCCCAAGTCTTGCCGTCAGCATTGGCATCAATGGCGGTGAAGTGGCGCTGCAGAGCGGCATCAGCAAAGTCGTTGCTGTAAGGCAGCTCATCGATGGCTGCGGGAGCGGGCTGCTCAGCATAGAGAGCCAGACCCTCGATCCACTGCAGGTAGTAGATGCGGTCGACAGCGGCGTTGGCCAGCAGTTCGTTATCTGAGATGAGCGACTGGGCATCTGCGTCGTAGGTCATGGTGAAGTCCTCAAGGACGCTCTCATCAGTGCCGAAAGCCCAGATAGGAGTAGTACCACCATAGTAGCCCACGAACTGGCCACCGGCGAAGGTCACGGTAGTGCCCTCAATGGTACCCTTGATCCAAGCGTCGGGGAACTGCGTGAACACACCGGCCACGTAGACATCGCTGCCTACGAAGGCCACCTTGGCATCACCGGTAACAGCGGTAGAACCAGAGCTGGTAGCATTGTTCTGCTCACGGTACCAGGTCTGCACCTCGGCACCTGCGGGCAGCTCTACGAGATCTTCCGAAGGAGGAGTATAGTCTTCGTCCAGCGTCCAGACGGTCTCGTAGTCGCCATAGCCGGCAAACGAGTCATCATCGTCCCAGAAGATACCAATGTAAAGGTCCTCGTTGGAGCCGATGAGCGAGATGGTGCCGGCAGCGTCGTCCACCTGGAAGGTGATGTCGCCAGCCACCTTGTTCCATACATTCTGAGAACTCTCGTCGTAGTTGCCCCAGTACACGCCCAGCGTAGTGCTGTAGGTGGTGTTGTACTGAACGGGCTGACCGCCAGCCACGGTGATGATGTCGCCATCGCGGGTAGCCTCTACATAGGTGCTCTGCGAGTAGCGCGAGACGATGTCCTTGATGTAGAGCTTGCCGTCCTCGGCCTCCACGATGGTAACGTTGCCGCTCTGGGCGGCACTGTAAACCTGATTGCTGTTGGCATAGTAGGCCGTACCCGTGCGGGTGTAGTACTTCGCCGTGCCGTCAACGGCGGTGATGATGCCGTTGTCATTCTTGGTCACAACGCGGCGCGGGCCATTAACCGAGATATTAGCTCCAAGAGCCTGTGCAAAAGCGCCACGGGTTCTGTGGGTCTCGTTAATCGGCCTCAAGGGGGTGTTGTTCACCATGTCGGCAAAATAATGGGGTGTAGCCTGGGCAGCCCAGTTCCACCTGAGTACCAGATACTCCGGACCGGCAGTATCGGCAGCCTTGCGGGCCCTGTCCGACTCAATTGAAGGAATTGCTGTTGCATTGGCGGCAACATCCTGAGCACTACGGAAGGCAAGACCTTCCACACTTTCATTTGCCTTTTCAAAGGCGGCCTTTGCGGCCCTTGTCTCTTGGACTGTCAAGGCATGGTTGGCTCTCAGCTGGTCGCTGCGGGTCGCCCTCCTGGCAATCTGAGCTTGAGTAGGAGTAGACAACAGAAATGCTGCAGCTAACACCAAGAAAGATGTAAACTTCTTACTCATTGTTAATAAATTTAGTTAATATTAGTTGGGATAAAGTCTTTCTCCCCGTTTTTTATGTTGGCTTAAATAATAAGGAATAGTCTGCACGCTTGCTTGAACAGAGTGCAAAAGTACTAATTCTTTTTGTTTCTTACAAGATTTTTTATAAAAATATTACAAAAATACCACGATTTAGTTACAAACCGTAAGCAGAGGGTAGCGGTAGGTTAAAGAAAAATGCCCCCATCGGCAAAGATGAGAGCATTGTTCTAAAGTGGAAAAGGTCTGGTTTACTCAGCCTTTGGAGTTTCTTCAGCTGCGGGAGCCTCTTCAGCCTTTGCCTCCTCAGTTGCGGGAGCCTCGGCAGCAGCGGCCTTCTGACCACCGCGACGGCTACGGCGTGTAGCCTTCTTCTTGGTCTCGCCCTTAGCCATTTCAGGATCGAAGTCTACCAGCTCAATGAAGCAGATCTGAGCAGCATCGCCCTGGCGGAAGCCAAGCTTGATGATGCGGGTGTAGCCACCGGGACGGTCGCCCACCTTCTCGGCAACGACACCGAAGAGTTCCTTGATGGCCTCCTTGTTCTGAAGATAGCTGAACACCACGCGACGTGAGTTGGTGCTGTCCTCCTTAGCCTTGGTGATAAGGGGCTCAACATACTTCTTGAGCTCCTTTGCCTTTGCGAGGGTCGTAGTGATTCTTTTGTGCATGATCAGCGAGATGGCCATGTTGGCAAGCATGGCGCGGCGATGGTCTGCAGTACGGCCC
>JAFTAR010000033.1 GCA_017455495.1 Prevotella sp. | reverse complement strand
TCATTGACCAGACACTGTATCTTGGAGATGTGCCAATGGCGGTATTCAGCATCCTCCTCCTTGTCCTGAGGCAAAGGATAGCAGCTCAGCAAGTAGAAGCAAAGGCAGTCGGGGACTATGTTTTCACGGGTCATGGTGAGCCGCTGACGCTCGGTGTAGCCATACTTCATATAGACCGGATGGTCGGCACCGAGATACTTGTCAAGTGATATTCCAAGAAGGCCGTCGCCTACCACGATGCTCTGGTCCAGAGAACCTATCTGGGTATAGACACGGGGCACCTCAAGGCCTGGCAGCAGACGCTGAAGCTTCTCAAAGGCTGAGGCGAGCAGGCTGGTAAGGTCGTCAAGGTCGGAATACTGGCGGCTTACCTCGGCAATGATGGTCTGAAGCGTGGAATCCTGGAAGAATACCAGGAAACGGTTGTTGATGTCAACATCGTTCACGGCGCCAAGGTTCAGAACATCCTCAATAAGCATGCGCGTCTGAACGGGATAGTCTGTACGCATCTGGCTCAGCGCACCGTAGTCAGCCATTGTCAGGTAGGCACTCTCCACCTGGTCGAAGCGGTCAATGACAAAGCCTGAGTCGCCCGTATCATCGTCTGGAATACGGGAATTCCACTGGCAGCCTAAGCAGAATGCCATTGAAAAAAACAGGGCAACATACAGCTTCTTCACGAGAAAGTTTTTATCTATGTTAAATAACGCTGCAAAATTAAGAAAATTTATTGAATTAACAAAGTTTTAACCTAAAATTTTTAAATACAAGATGAAAAAAATTTTCCTTTTGTCGGCACTGGGCTTCGCAATCGCTGCCGGAGCACAGCAAACCATAACTGTTGACGTGGAGAACCCGCTGCAGGTGGCGCGCACCGACCAGCCTGTGGTGATAAGCCTGGCTGACTACGGCACGGTGCGCTCTGCGCTGGTGACGAGCAACGGCACAGAGGTTCCCTGCCAGCTGGACGACATAAACCTCGACGAGCAGTTCGACGAGCTCTGCTTCCTGGCAGACCTGGCCCCAAGGGAGCGCAAGACCTATACCATTGAGCTGGCCGCCGAAGGCGAGCCGCGCACCTACCCTGCCAGGGTCTACGCAGAGATGGTGATGCGCAACGACAAGGTTCGCGAGAAGAACCGCCACAACAACTTCGTGGCAAGCCTCAGCGTGAGGGGCGACTGTGCCAACAGCTACAACCTGCTTCACCACCACGGCGTTGACTTTGAGAGCGAGCTGAACGGCATACGCATCTACTTCGACCCGCGCCAGACCCTCGACCTCTACGGAAAGTTCCACAAGCAGTTGGAGCTGCAGGCCACACAGTTCTACACCAGCGAGGACCAGAAGGCAGAGGGCTATGGCGACGACGTGCTGTGGGTGGGCCAGACCTTCGGCCTTGGAGCCTTCAGAGGATGGGACGGCACAAAGCCTACCCTTGTCCAGCCTGTGACAACGCGCACACAGAGAGTGGTGAGCTACGGCCCGCTGAGAACCATAGTAGAGGTGATAGACCAGGGATGGGTGGCCGACTCAACAAAGGCTCCGCTTAACATGACGCTGCGCTACACCCAGTATGCAGGCCACAGGGATACCGACGTAGACGTGATCTTCAACCGCGACGCATCGGCCTATTCTTTCTCAACGGGCATCATCAACGTCAAGGGGTCAACGGAATTTTCCGACCACTTAGGACTCCGCGCCTGCTGGGGCACCGACTATCCCTCTACCGACACCGTAAAATGGAAGCGTGAAACCGTGGGACTTGCAATACTCCTTCCCCGGCAGAACATTGTAAGCGAAGAGCCTGCCAACACCGACAACTATGCCTTTGTGGTGCGTCCGCAGGGAAACAGCATGGCCTACAAGGTGGCCTACTGCTCCGACAACGAGGACTTCGGCTATCACAGCTCTCAGGAGTGGTTCGCCTGGATTCGCCAGTGGCGCACGGAAGCAGACAACCCCGTCATTGTGCGTCGGGCAAGTCGCTGAACCGCTTCTTTCCCTTTACATAGTATTGCCACAGCAACGAGTAGGGCCGCCGTTCCGGAATTTTTTCCGCACGGCTGCCCTGCTGTATTTTTTCACGGTCGGCCGTAAAGTCCTTGCGCCAGCGGCGGTATGCCCTGCGGGCACGATACACAGCCTTGAAGTCGCCCCAGCTGTGCTTCAGCAGCAGCATCTGCCAGGCGGCAAGGTAGTCAAGCCACCAGCGCCAGTGCATCACCCTGCGCAAGTCTTCCTCAGGCAGGCACTTGTACAGCATGGTAAGGTTATTGCGGAAGTTCAGGAATGTCTTCATGGGGTTGCTCTTCGGCAGCGTGCCCCCGCCCACGTGGTAGACCACGCTTTCCGGCAGGCAGAATATGCGGTAGCCCATGATGCGAAGCCGCCAGCACAGGTCTATCTCCTCGTTGTGGGAAAAGAAGCGCCCGTCAAGTCCCCCCACATCTTTATATATACGCGCGCGCACGAGAAGGGCTGCTCCCGTGGCCCACAGCACAGGGCAGGGATAGTCGTACTGGCCGTCGTCGCTCTCCACGCTGTCAAAGATGCGCCCGCGGCAGAAGGGGTAGCCCAAGCTGTCTATGAAGCCCCCGCTGGCACCGGCATACTCAAACTTGTCGCGGTCGAAGATGGAGAGCAGCTTTGGCTGGCATGCGGCCACATCGTCGTGGGCATCCATGAACTCTATGAGGGGAGTCAGCCAGTGGTGGGTCACCTCTATGTCGCTGTTCAGCAGCAGGTAGTACTCGGCATCTATCTGCTCCAGGGCTTTGTTGTAGCCGTCGGCAAAGCCCCAGTTGCGGTCAAGCTCTATAATCCTTACTTCGGGAAAGTGCTGGCGAAGCATCGTGAGACTACCATCGGTAGAAGCATTGTCGGCAACATACACCGCAGCCTCGTCACGCGAATATTGAAGCACGGATGGCAGATACTCGCGCAGCATCTTCTCCCCGTTCCAGTTAAGAATGACTATGGCAACCTTTTCCATGAGCCGTTTTTGTTTAGTGAAATCCGTTTCTTAAATAAGATGAGCCTGCAAGGCCGACATGTCGCGTGTAAACTGGCCAAGCTCTACCCTTACTATCTTGTTGTCAAGCTCCGGTCCGCTCTCTTGTGCCGGCAGCTCCACCCTGATGTAGTTTGGAGTGAAGCCGTGCATGGCCCGTCCCCGGGGAGCCTTCTCCATCAGCACCTCGGCAGTCGTTCCGATATGAGCGGCATAGAACGCTCTGGTTTTCTCGTCGGACAGGACAAGCAACAGCTGGCTGCGCCGCCGTTTCTCCTGCTCCGGCACCACGAGGGGAATCTTCAGGGCTGCTGTGCCTGGCCGCTCGGAATAGGGGAACACATGCAGCTGGCTGACAGGCAGGCGGCTGAGCAGACGGTAGGTCTCGTCGAAACAGTCCTCCGTCTCGCCACGGCTGCCCACCATCACGTCTACTCCGATGAAGGCCTGGGGCATCACATCTTTTATATGTATTATCTTCTCCTCGAACAGGCGGCTGTCGTAGTGGCGGTGCATAAGTCGCAGCACCTCGTCGCTGCCGCTCTGCAGCGGTATGTGGAAATGGGGCATGAAGGCTCGGCTCTTGGCACAGAAGTCTATCAGCTCGTCGCTCAGCAGGTCGGGTTCAAGACTGCTTATGCGGAAACGCTCCACCTCCTTCACGTCGTCCAAAGCCCTCACCAGGTCAATGAAGCTCTCGCCGGTGCTCTTGCCGAAGTGGCCTATGTTCACCCCAGTGAGCACTATCTCCTTGCCGCCCTCTGCCGCAGCCTGGCGGGCCTGGTCTACAAGCGAGGCAATAGTGGGGTTGCGGCTGAAGCCCCGTGCATAGGGAATGGTGCAGTAGGTGCAAAAATAGTCGCAGCCGTCCTGCACCTTCAGGAAGAAGCGCGTTCTACTGCCCCGCGAGCAGCTCGGAGCAAAGGTGGTGATGTCTTTTGTATGGCGCGTAACGCTGATCACAGTCTCTTCCCCGCCATTGGCAAAAGAGTCTGATAGGAACTGCACCAGACGGTCCTTCTCGTTAGCCCCGAGCACCAGGTCAACACCCTCTATGCTCCCCACTTTCTCCGGCTCCAACTGTGCGTAGCAGCCAGTCACCACGACAAAGGCATCGGGGTGCTGGCGCACTATGCGGTGTATGGCCTGCCGGCATTTGCGGTCGGCCACGTCTGTCACCGAGCACGTATTTATTATGCACAGGTCGGCCTGCTCGCCCTTGGCAGCTGTCAGCACGCCAAGTTCCCCCAGCATGCGGCCAAAGGTTGAAGTCTCAGAGAAATTCAGCTTGCAGCCAAGGGTAAAATAGGCTGCTTTCTTGCCTTGAAACACAGAAGAGTCAATCATGGATAACAGTAAGTTGTTCTATCAGCCAACAAAAGTACAAAAAAAGAACGAAAAAAAAGCAAAACGCGCCAACAATCTGCTGCCCGCCCGGAAAATAAACAAATTTAACATTTCTAAATCTCCTGAATAACAGCACTTTGCAAAAAAGTTACAAAAAAGGCTGAAAAAAAATCGTAAAAAACGATACGCGGTATCAAAAAAATGTCTACCTTTGCAGCGTTTTAATAAACTAATGATTGTTTTACAGATTTAAAAAGCAAAAGAAATGAAAAAGATTGCAATGATGTTCGCAGCTGCTGCTATGTTCGCAGCTTGTGGTGAGACCGCTAAGGAGATTGCCCTGACCGCTCAGGACTCACTTGATGTTCAGGCTGCCGTTGAGGCTGCTATCGCTCAGGAGATTGGTGAGGAGCCCGCAGCTCCCGTCCTCGCTGAGGGTGAGACCGAGATTGCTCCTGAGGTTCAGGCTGCTTATGACTCTCTGAAGGCTGCTTTCGACGCCAAGAAGGCTGAGGTTGAGGCTACCCGCGAGGCTAAGCTCGTTGAGGCTTATGCCAACAAGCTGGCTGAGCTGACTGCTGCTGCTACCGGCGCTGCTGAGGAGACCACCGAGGAGCCCGCTGCTGAGTAATAGCAAAGCGAACAGAATTTTAGCTTACGAGGGCGTGCTTTAGAGCATGCCCTCGTTTTTTTCTACCTTTTTCTTGCCAGAATGAAAAAATATAAGTAATTTTGCACCAAAATTTTTCAACACAGACGACAAGAAACTTATGAAATTCATCAAACCTATGATTGTAGCAGCCACGGTAGCTATGCTTGCCAGCTGCGGAACTACAAAGGACGTCCCCTATTTCCAGAACTCCGAGAACGTGGATCTCTCCAGTTCATCATACCTTTATGATGCACGCATCATGCCTAAGGACCAGCTCACCATCACCGTGAGCACTATCAACGACGAGGCTGCAGCACCCTTCAACATGACCGTGCCGACACCCTATACAGTAGGCCAGCGTTCCTCCTATTCACAGGCAATGCTCCAATCCTACCTGGTGGACAACAACGGCAAGATAAACTTCCCCATAGTTGGCGTGCTGACTGTAGGCGGCCTGACTAAGGCCGTGGCCGAGGCCATGATAGCCCAGAGAATACAGCCCTACATCAACGAGGCTGAGCGGCCCATCGTCACCGTCCGCATGACGGGCTACCAGATAAGCGTCATAGGCGAAGTGAGCCGCCCGGGCACCTTCACCGTGAGCCGTGAGAAAATCACCGTCCTTGAGGCCCTTGCCCAGGCCGGCGACCTCACCATCTGGGGACAGCGCAAGAACGTGCAGCTGATACGCGAGGATGCCAACGGACAGAAGAGCATACACATCATTGACCTGACGGATGCCAACCTGATCAACTCGCCCTACTACTACCTGCAGCAGAACGACGTTATCTACGTGACGCCAAACAAGGTGAAGGCTCAGAACTCCAGCGTGGGCAGCATGACTACCCTTTGGTTCTCGGCAACGTCTATCCTAATCTCCTTGACGTCGCTGCTCTACAACATGCTGAAATAATTTGAGAATAGAGAATTGAGGTTTGAGTTTTATCAGTCAGCATAAAACCCAAACCTCAATTCTTTTTTCCAAAACCCAGCTCCTTTTCCAAAAAAGGCAGTCCCTTTTTACAAAAAGGCAGTCCTTTTTCAAAAAAAGGCAGCCCCTTTTTCCAAAAAGACTATACTATACTTAAAAAATCTCAAATCTCAACCCTCAACCCTCAAATCAATATAAGAATTATGTGTGGAATAGTTGGATACATAGGCAAGCGTGAAGCCTACCCCATTCTCATCAGCGGCCTTCGCCGCCTTGAATACCGCGGCTACGACTCCGCCGGCGTAGCAATGATAAACGGCGACGGCGAACTGAACGTCTACAAGACCAAAGGCAAGGTAGACAACCTCACGGAGTACTGCTCTGACAAGAACACGAGCGGCACGGTGGGCATAGCCCACACCCGATGGGCCACCCACGGCGAGCCGTCAAGCCGCAATGCCCACCCCCACTACTCATCGTCGCACAACCTGGCCATTATCCATAACGGCATCATTGAGAACTATGCCGACATAAAGGCCAAGCTGCAAGAGCGCGGAGTAGAGTTCCAGAGCGACACCGACACCGAAGTCCTGGTTCAGCTGGTGGAGTACATCATGGACCGCAAGAAGCTCAGCCTGCTGGAAGCCGTCCAGGTGGCCCTCTACCAGGTAATCGGAGCCTACGCCATAGCCATCATCGACCGCCGCGACCCCAACCAGATTGTTGCAGCCCGCAAGCAGAGCCCCCTCGTGGTGGGCATTGGCGAAGAAGAGTTCTTCCTTGGCAGCGATGCCAGCCCCATCATAGAATATACCGACAAGGTGGTATACCTTGAGGACGGCAACATAGCCCAGATACGCCTTGGCGAAGAGCTGAAGGTGATAAGCATCCTCGGCAAGGAGCAGGAGCTGCAGGTGAAGACCGTCGACATAGACCTGGGCCAGATAGAGAAAGGCGGCTATCCGCACTTCATGCTGAAGGAAATCTTCGAGCAGCCCGGCTGCCTCACCAACTGCATGCGCGGACGCATCAACGTGGAGGGCGACCACGTCACCCTCTCCGCCCTCATTGACTACCGCCGCCAGCTGCTTGCCGCCAAGCGCATAATAATAGTGGCCTGCGGCACGTCGTGGCATGCCGGCCTCATTGGCAAGCAGCTCATCGAAACCTTCTGCCGCATTCCCTGCGAGGTGGAGTATGCCTCAGAGTTCCGCTACCGCAACCCCGTAGTGACCGAGGACGACGTGGTGATAGCAATATCGCAGAGCGGCGAGACTGCCGACACCCTTGCCGCCGTGCAGCTGGCCAAGGAGCACGGGGCCTTCATCTACGGCATCTGCAACGCCATCGGCTCGTCAATACCTCGCGCCACCAACACCGGAACCTACATCCACGTGGGACCGGAAATAGGCGTGGCCTCGACAAAGGCCTTCACCGGCCAGGTCACTGTGCTCACCATGTTCGCTCTTGCCTTAGGCGAGGCCAAGGGCACCATCTCGCGCGACGACTACCTCAAGGTGGTGCGCGGCCTTAACGAGATACCCGGCAAGATTGAGGAGGTGCTGAAGACCAACGACAAGGTGGCCGACCTGGCACGCACCTTCACCTACGCCCACAACTTCCTCTACCTGGGCCGAGGCTTCTCCTACCCCGTGGCCCTCGAAGGAGCCCTGAAGCTGAAGGAGATAAGCTACATACACGCCGAGGGCTACCCCGCAGCCGAGATGAAGCACGGCCCCATCGCCCTCATTGACAGCGACATGCCCGTGGTGGTAATAGCCACCCACAACGCCATGTACGAGAAGGTGCTCTCGAACATTCAGGAGATAAAGGCCCGCAAGGGGCGCGTCATAGCCCTTGTTACCCGTGGCGACGAGACAATAGCACGCATTGCCGACGAGGTGATAGAGCTGCCCGACATGCTGGAGTGCTTAGAGCCGCTCGTGGCCACCATTCCGCTGCAGCTGCTGGCCTACCACGTGGCTGTTTGCAAAGGCAAGAACGTGGACCAGCCACGCAACCTGGCAAAAAGCGTCACCGTGGAATGATTTTTTTGCATTACTTTGGCAGAAATGTGCCCAGTGTGGAAAAAAAAGCGTACCTTTGCACGAAATTAACGTTTCATCCTATCAACAGAAAGGAAAAAGATGCCTGAAATATCCGTCCGCGGACTTGAGATGCCCGAGAGTCCTATCCGCAAGCTGGCCCCTCTGGCCGCTGCTGCCAAGAAGCGCGGCACAAAGGTGTACCACCTCAACATTGGCCAGCCCGACCTGCCCACGCCCCAGGTAGCCCTTGACGCCCTGAAGCAAGTAGACCGCCAGATACTGGAGTACTCACCCTCGCAGGGCTACCTCAGCTACCGCGAGAAGCTGGTGGGGTACTATGCCAAGTACAACATCAACGTCACTGCTGACGACATCATCATAACCAGCGGCGGCTCTGAGGCCGTGCTCTTCGCCTTCCTCAGCTGCCTGAACCCCGGCGATGAAATCATCGTGCCCGAGCCGGCATACGCCAACTACATGGCCTTTGCCATCTCGGCCGGCGCCAAGATACGCACCATTGCCACAACGATAGACGAGGGTTTCTCACTGCCCAAGGTGGAGAAATTCGAGGAGCTTATCAACGAGCGCACCCGCGCCATCATGATTTGCAACCCCAACAACCCCACGGGCTACCTCTACACCCGCCGCGAGATGAACCAGATACGCGACCTGGTGAAGAAGTACGACCTGTACCTCTTCTCCGACGAGGTCTACCGCGAGTATATCTACACGGGGTCGCCCTATATCTCGGCCTGTCACTTGGAGGGCATCGAGCAGAACGTCATACTCATTGACTCTGTGTCGAAGCGCTATTCGGAGTGCGGCATCCGCATCGGTGCCCTCATCACGAAGAACGAACAGGTGCGCCGCACGGTGCTGAAGTTCTGCCAGGCTCGCCTCTCCCCGCCCCTTATCGGACAGATTGTGGCCGAGGCATCGCTCGACGTGCCTGAGGAATACATGCGCGAAGTCTACGACGAATATGTGGAGCGCCGTAAGTGCCTCATCGACGGGCTGAACCGCATACCCGGCGTCTATTCGCCCATACCGATGGGAGCTTTCTACACCGTGGCGAAGCTGCCCGTAGACGACTCGGAGAAGTTCTGCCGATGGTGCCTCTCGGAGTTTGAGTACGAGGGCTGCACCGTGATGATGGCCCCTGCAGCCGGATTCTACACCACCCCCGGCGCCGGCATCAACGAGGTGCGCATAGCCTACGTGCTGAAGAAGAAAGACCTGGAGCACGCCCTCATCGTCCTCCGCAAAGCCCTGGAGCAGTATCCGGGAAGGACAGAGTAATAAGAAGTTTGGACTGACAGAATCATGGAGTAAAATGGCACAGAACAATAAGAACAAATATGGACAGTATTTCACGAAGAAAGTGATTTCTGACTTTATGGTTTCTTTGATTGACAAAGATAAAAATTGTAAGGTTTTGGAACCATCTTGTGGTGAAGGGGTATTTCTTAAAAGCCTCAAAGAACAGGGATTTGACAACTTATCTGCATTTGAGATTGACAAAGGACTAGCTAAACAGTTTGACTGTGTGAGATATGAAAGTTTCTTAAATGCTCCAACATCAGATAAATACGATGTTGTGATAGGCAATCCTCCATATATTCGCTGGAAGCATCTTGAAGATGAATTGAAGGCTGAGCTTCAACGAAATACACTCTGGAACAAGTATTTTAACAGCCTTTGTGACTATCTGTTCATTTTTATTCTTAAAAGCATTGAACAACTTAACCCTGGCGGACAACTAATATTCATCTGTACCGAATATTGGATGAATACGACTCATTCTGTTTCACTACGCAATTATATGTGTGAGCATGGCTACATTTCCGAACTATATCATTTCAAGGAAGCATCACTTTTTGAAGGAGTGACGGCCTCTTTTATTATCTTTAAATATATCAAGACTGAAAGCAAACAGGACATTGATTTCTTCTTTTACAAGGGGAAAGGACTTCCAGCAGAAGACGAACTTAATACACGCTCTTGTTTCAAAAAGACAAACATTCCACAATTCAAGAAAAACGAACGCTGGTTGCTTGCCACAGCCTCTGTCCAAGAAGAACTCAAAAATTTTGAGCAGTCATGCCAATATCCAGATGGATTATATTACTTTTCGTTACATCGTATTGGTGACTTCTGTGACATAGGAAACGGAATGGTGTCTGGACTTGATAAGGCGTTTTGCATATCTGACACAAACAATTTAACGACTAAAGAAAAAGCGAACTTGATAACTGTCTTAAAAGCGAAAGATTTGAGTTCTTACAGCTTTACCCACAAATCTTCTTACATATTTATGCCAGAAGATATGACCGAAGAAGAATTTGCAACAAATTACCCTCATTTTAAGTCTCACCTTACTCCATACGAAAAACAATTAAACGAGCGTTACTCTTATAATAGATATATACCATATTGGTCTTTTGTGTTTCCAAGAAACAAAGCTTTGTTTGAACGTGAAGAGGAAAAGATATTCGTTCCATGCAAAGAAAGAATATCCAACAAAGACTTTTTTCGTTTTTGCCTTGCCCCCGAAGGATTCTATCCTCTTCAAGACGTAACATGTATTGTAAAGAAAAAAAAGTGCAAAGAATCCATAGAGTATATTTTGGCATACTTGAACAATCGGCATGTATTCAACTGGCTACAATTTAATGGCATAGTGAAAGGTGCCATTGTCGAATTTTCCGAAGCACCAATAGCAAGCATACCTTTTCGCCCCATCAACTGGAACAATGAAAATGAAGTCCGTTTACATGATGACATAAAAAAGCATACTCGCCAATTCATTGAAGATAAGGACAAACATCATTTAACTATAATAGATAACATTTTCAACCAACTTTTATATGCATAGAATAGATTTTGGCAAAATAATAGAGCTTTTACCTGGTCAGCAGGTAGAAAGGCCAAATAGAGCAGACGGAGGAACCCTTTCCGGCCATGCTGCGGGTGAGCCGTTTGAGAAGAAAGTATATCAAGACTTGAAGGCTTTATACCCAGGTAAGATTTTCAAACAATATGAGTTCTTAAATGACATATTTCTTAAGAATCCACTTGTTATTACTAAAAAAGACCGTTGTGCATTAATGAATTCACCCACTGCCATGTTTTTACTATGCAGAGGGAAAACAGCAACAGAGAATTGGTCTCCCGAGAACTTATTTGAGGAAAAGCAAAATGACACCGCCGATATTTTATACTATATACCAGGTTTTTATGGTCTCATTGACGTTAAGACAAGAAACTTAAATAAAAAGGCCCAAGCTCCTAATATTATTTCTGCCTACAAGCTGGAAGGAATGTGCGCTCTCATGATTGACAATGACGAATATGATTCTGTCGGGTTAGACTATGTCGGGATTGGATGGGTAGAAGAAGCTGAAAAGGGGATGCTGATTTGTAAAAATGCTCATCATGTTGATATGTTCAAGCACAAGCCAGATGATTTGTATATTAACTGGTCTGCAGGATTGCAGATACAGTTTAAACCAGAACAAGCAGACCAAAGCTGGACAGGGAATAAAAAAGACTGGGTAAAAGCCTACCTCACTCATTATGTGCTAAGTGCTAAGGACCGTCATAATTATTTCGAAGCCAAGTTTATCACACCATTCCTTAAATATTTATAGTGGTGAACAAACAATTCCTTTCCCCATGAACCTTCCCCTTTTCATAGCCCGCCGCATCTATGGTGACGAGGGTGACCGCCGCAAGGTGAGCCGCCCGGCCATCAGGATTGCCACCATCGGGGTGGCCATCGGACTGGCCGTGATGATTGTCACGGTGAGCGTGGTGCTGGGCTTCAAGCACACCATCAGGGACAAGGTGGCGGGATTCGGCAGTCACATACAGGTGATGAACGTTCAGTCGGTGGCGATGACCGCCGGCAACCGTCCTGTATGCATCAGCGACAGCATTATGAGCGAGCTGGGAAGCGTTGAGGGCGTCAGCCATATAGAACGCGTGGCCATGACGCAGGGAATACTCAAGACCGATGACGACTTCCTGGGAGTGATGCTGAAGGGCATTGGGCCGGAATATGACACGAGATTCCTCAACGAATGTCTGCTGGAGGGCGAGCTGCCCGCCTTCTGCGACTCGGCGACGGCCTATCCCCTTGTCATCTCGAAGACCATGGCCGACAAGCTGCGCCTGAAAGTGGGCGACCGCGTTCACGCCTATTTCATCAGCACTGACGATGTGCGTGCCCGCCGCTTCACCGTGAACGCCGTCTACCAGACGAACATGAAGCGCTTCGACGACCTCATCTGCCTCACTGACCTCTATGCCACGCAAAAGCTCAACGGATGGACAGCTGAAGAATGTACGGGAGCAGAACTGCTGGTCGACGATTTCGCTCACCTGGACGAGACTAACCGCCGGGTGGCTTTGCAGCTGAAGGGCCGCTTCGATGCCAACGGCAACCTCATGTCGCCGCAGACCATCACGGCAGCCTACCCCCAGGTGTTCTCCTGGCTGGAGCTGCTCGACATCAATGTGTGGATTATCCTGGCCCTGATGGTGGCCGTAGCTGGCTTTACGATGATTAGCGGACTGCTCATCATCATCCTAGAACGTACACAGATGATTGGCGTGCTGAAAGCCCTTGGCGCACGGAATAAGACCGTTCGCCACACGTTCCTCTGGTTTGCGGTGTTCATTATCGGCTGGGGAATGTTGTGGGGAAACATCATCGGCGTAGGCATCGTGGTGCTCCAACAGCAGACGGGCATCGTCTCCCTCGACCCTCAGACCTACTACGTCAGCCAGGCGCCCATGGAGCTGAACATTCCCATTCTTATTTTACTCAACGCCGCGACGCTTATCGTCAGCGTCCTGGTGCTCATTGGCCCCAGCTATCTCGTATCACGCATACACCCGGCCAAGTCTATGCGCTACGAATAATTCTCCAGCTGGAAGGCCATCTGCTCTTGCAGTTCCTTAGCCTTCATAGCAGCCACTTCGGCAAAGTCTTCGCCCGACGAGGCAAAGATGATGCCACGTGAGGAATTCACCAAGAGGCCACAATCCTCGTTCATTCCGTACTTGCAGACTTCCTCGAGCGAACCGCCCTGAGCACCAACGCCGGGGACGAGCAGGAAATGATGGGGAACAATATCTCGGATGTCCTCGAACATACGGCCCTGCGTGGCACCGACAACGTACATCATGTTGTCTTCCGTACCCCACTGCTTTGAAGTCTTCAACACCTTCTCAAAGAGACGCTCACCCATAAAATTACCTGGTCCCCACCTGCCGACAAGAGGAGTATGGATGGGAGTGAGCTGGAAGTCCTCCGAGCCTTTGTTGCTGGTCAGTGCAAGAAGGATGACCCATTTGCCCTCATATTCAAGGAAAGGCTTTACGCTGTCCTCGCCCATATAGGGAGCGACGGTGAGCGCATCCACCTGTATGTCGCCCTCAAAGAACGAACGGGCATACATCTTCGAGGTGTTCCCGATGTCGCCGCGCTTGGCGTCGGCGATGATGAAGTGGTTGGGATAGTTCTCGCGCAGATAGGTCACCGTCTCCTCGTAGGCTGCCACGCCCATCGAGCCAAGCGATTCGTAGAACGCCAGGTTGGGCTTATAGGCCACGCAATAAGGAGCCGTAGCATCGATAATGGCCTGGTTGAAGGCCATGATGGCGAGGGTGTCGTCGTACTCCTCATCGTCGCCCAGCTCGGCCTTGCAGTCGTCGATGACACACTGTGGAATCTTCTTGATGTCCGGGTCAAGACCTACGCAGAGAAACGACCGTTTCTCCCGGATTTGCTGTATCAGTTCTTCTCTGGTCATAATCTTACAGTTCTGTCTCCTTCATCCGCTCGGCGTTCTCGGCTACGGTGAGGGCATCAATCATGGGCTGAATATCGCCGGAGAGGAATCCCTGGAGGTCGTGGGTGGTGTAGCCGATACGATGGTCGGTAACGCGACCCTGGGGGAAGTTGTAGGTACGGATTTTTGCGCTTCGGTCGCCGGTGGAGACGAGCGTCTTGCGGCGTGAGGCAATGTCGTCCATGTACTTCTGATGCTCCTTGTCATA
>JAFTAR010000032.1 GCA_017455495.1 Prevotella sp. | reverse complement strand
GATAGCTGCCGTCCTGTCCTGTCACGCCCGTTATCAGGGCTATATTCTGTTTGTTGTTCATAGTCGTTTGTCTTCAATTCTACATTGTGTCGGTCTTGTCAATGCAGCGGAAAAAGCTACCCCTGCCACCTGAGATGGCAGGGGATAGCACCAACATATTGGAACATATTTACGGGTGGTAAATATCAAGAATAGGATGATTGCTCATTTGGAAATGGAACCGCGCAACAATTCTATGTCGGCTTTCGAGATTTGCACCCTGGCCCAGTCAAGGCCTTTTATCTCCAAGCAGAAATAGGACTTGCCGCTCTTGTAGGCAAGGGTGCCCTCATGGCCACGGAGGGGGCCATAGACGGCACGGACTGTCTGGCCGATGGTAAACGAATCGTCGGGGATGCCGAAAAGGACTTCGCGCTCTGTGTCCTCAAGGATGTCACGTACCTGCTGTATCTGACTGTCTGGAATTTCAGCGTAGGCAGGCTTCCCCCATTCAGTCCTTTTGCGGGCGCGGTCAGGCATGAAGCTTGAGATGTAGGGGTGGCTCGCAAAGAACGCGGAAAGGGCATTGCCCTTAGGAAAAGAACTCATGCGTACAAACACCTTGGCAGGGATGCGGACATACTCTACGGGCTTAGGGCGGCGTTTGGCATAGCGTTGAACTAAGGTCTGTGTGGCAACATAGGCCTCATAGCCTTCGTCTATGAGTTTGTCGCGGCTGGTCTTCTCGCTGTTGCGTTTGACGATGGCCACATACCATTTGCCTCCGGGCACGCCTACGGCGCTGACAGTCGGCGTTGCCTCCTCTGCCATCAACGGTACTCCTGTAAGTGGTGTTTCTTCCATAATCTTCACCCGGTATAGGATTCGACACACACACTTTAAATCATCCAACATGGCACATAGTCTGGCTGTAGTGCCAATTGGTGATGGAATCAGCAAAGCTCAGTTGGAAACTTTCGGCCGTAGATGACCTAAGGATACAAAAAGAGCGTGAACCCTCACTCTGCCCGTCCGTTCTTTAGGTCCTGAGAATACCCTTGCTATAAACAGACAGAATAATAACGCTCACGCCGTTGGTATATTAATATATGCCCGTAAAGTGTGCATTGAAGGTAACCCGTACCTTCGCAGCACACTGACGAGGCAGTATTATACCACGCCACAAACGACTACTCTGCAATGTTTTTGATAGCAAGTTTGAATTTCTCAGGTTCAAAGAAACCAAAAACAAAGCGTTGTAAGACGCTGTTCCAAAATGTTAGACCCACACCTTCACTGCCCTGATGGCAAGTTCGACGTGAGGTGCCGCAGTTAGCGGCGTAACTCCAATTATTATCTTGGAGGAAAAGTGTACTCTGCCTCCGCGGTAGATTTGAAGTCGGGTGCAAAGTTACACATTATATATTATAATAGAGAAAGAACGGAATAAAATTTAACTATTATAAACAAAAAATCTAAAATTGAGAGCTTGCACTATATCCCATTCCATGACAGTGTCTATGACAGGGATGTCCACCCCTTTCTCGTGGGCCAGCCTGTGGATGAAGGCCAGACCATAGGGGAAGTCTTCGGTGAAGTAGCGGCTCTGCAGGTCGGGCACGAAGCCGCCCTCTGCCTGTACCATTGGGGCCTTGATGCCCTTGAAGGCCTTGATGCTGCGCAACTTGCGGGCAAGCGACGAGGCATCGGTGCTCTCATAATAGTCAAGTACGGAGGGAATGCTGCCAGAGCTTACCGGCAGGCGGGAAAGCAGAGCCTGGAACTCGCGGTCCATGTCGATATAGAGCTGTGCGGCCTCGTCGGTCCACTCTTCATAGAACATGGGAATATGGTCGTAAGTCATTCCTTTCTGCCAGTCCTTCCAAAGAGAGTAGAGGCGTGAGGTGTGGAGCAGCGGATTGCTGTTGCTGAGGCTCACCTCGTAGAAGTTGGCCATCAGCTTGGTGGGAGTGTTGAACATCCGCTCCATGGTCTGCCTCATCTCCTCCTTGCGCCAGGTCTGCTCCACGGCTACGCAGAGATTCTCTTTGTAGCCCAAGAGCGATGCCTTGTGTCCGTATTCTGTAGTACGGGCAATGAACGGTACGCGCTGCAATCCGAACAAGGGCGTGGAGGGTGGCAGCACCTCCATAGCCTGGAAGAAGAAGCCCGTGCTGCTCACTATGCTGCCTACAACGGTGTCTTTTCCCAAGCAGTCTCTAATCTGTAGTAGCACATTGCGAATAGAGTACCCCGGCAGGCAGAGAAGCACAATGTCGGCACCGGCGACCACCTCCTTCGGGTCGCTGCTTATGCGGTTCAGTTTACCCACAAGGTTCCACCCGTCTGGACGGTCTATAATGAGGTAGTTGCTCCAGCGCTCCGGATGGCGCGTGAGCAGCGACACTTCAAAACCTGGTCGGGAGGCAACGAAGCCTGCCACCACATGGCCGAGGTTGCCACCACCGCATACGCACAGTTTGGTCTTTTCCTTATTCACTTCTTACTTCTTTATTACTTCCTCCAACAGCCCTTCCACCAGTCTGCTGTTGTCATCGTGGTTCCTTACGGCAATTCGCATGTATTGCTTGTTGGGGTTAAGGCCGGGCTTGCCGCTGCAGTCGCGGGTAAGGATGTTGTGGTGCTTAAGCATGCGTATCACTATGTCGCTGGCATTGTAAGGAGGCAGCACCTCGCAGAGGAAATAGTTGGCCTGTGAGGGCATGACGCGAAGGAAGGGAACGTTGCGCAGACGGTGCTCGAAGTCGGCCCGCTCAGCCAGGAACTTCTCGCATGCCCGTTGGTAGTCCTTCTCGTGCTTGCCAAAAATCTGCATGAAGTATTCTGCAAAGGAGTTGAGGTTCCAGATGCTTACCTCCTTCTTGGCATGTGCTATAAGCTCTTTGTCTGCAGAGGCCATGATGCCAAGCCTCAGGCCAGGCACGCCAAAGCTCTTTGATATGCTCTTCATCACCACCAGATGTGGGTGGGCCTCAAGGATCTCGTCGCTGAGGAGGGAATTGGTGGCGTAGTCCTTGCTGAAGTCTACAAACGATTCGTCAACGACAAGGCGAATGCCCCTCTCTTCGCACCAACGGGCCAGTCGGAGCACGTCAGTCTTGGGGATGAAGTTGCCCGAGGGGTTGTCAGGATTGATGAGCATTAGCTGGCCGATGTTCTTGTCGTTGAAAAAAGACATCAGGTCGTCGGCAGTGTAGCGGTAGTCATCGTTCTGCGGCACGAAGGTCACCTGCTGGTCCTTGTCATATCTGTTGGGATACTCCTCAAACGTAGGGCGCACAAATCCCGTCAGGCATTCATCTCCTTTGAAGGGGCAGGCCGTCATCAGCACATTGATAAGCTCTGCCGCTCCGTTTCCAGGCACTACATACTGCTCGCTCACCCCGAAGCACTTGCTGGCCAGGAGCGTGTTCACCTTCATGCCCGAAGGATACTCCGTGAGCAGGGTGTCGAAGCTGGCCCGCATCTCGTCCTTCAGCCTGCGGCTTGGGAAGTAAGGGTTCACTAAGTAGCAGAAGTCCAGCATCTGCGGGAAGCGCCAGAAGCCTCCGTAGCGCCCGTAGTATTTGCGCAGCACGTCAGCCTCGCTGGCAAAGAGAGCCTCGGCAATGTCCAGGTCCTGCTTGTCGTCAATCTCATACCACTTCTCGCTTCCTATTGGCAGGGCCTTCATGTCGTTGCTGTTGAGCAGCGATATGATGCGCAGCACGTTCTCGTAGTACTCGTTGAGCCCCACCGCCTTGGTGTAGGCATCAAGGAACGGCACGTACTTCTGGGCAGAGAACTCACGGCTGAGCTGGTAGATGTTCACCGTCTTATAATAGGATTCGGCCTCGCTGTAGCTGAAGGCATCTTTTGAGATGAAGTTAACGATGTTCTGCTCGTCGTCAATGCGCACCATGGTGCCGTCCATCCACGGCTCATACTTTGCCACGAGAGCCAGGTTGGGGTAGGGGTTGTCCACAATCATGGGAATGAGGCGGTCGCTGAAGATGAGGTCGCTCTCTATGAGCAGCGTGTCGTCTTCCTGCAACTTGTCCTTCACGATGGCGAGCGAGTAGATGTTGTTCGTCTTGTCGTAGACAGGATTCTCGGCATACTCAATATTGAGCGCCCCGTCGTAGCGGGTGCCAATATGAGCCTTGAGTTCCGTGGTCTTGTATCCTACAACTATTATTACTCTATTCAGCTGCTGCCTTGACAGTTGAGTGAGAAGCCGGTCTATAAGCGGTTCTCCGTTGACTCTCACCATGCACTTGGTGTTGTCGCGGGTGAACTCGCCAAGCCTGCGGCCCATGCCGGCCGCCAATATTATTGCTTGCATGCTTTATCTTGTAGTCAATAGGTTTCTTACTAATGCAAAGGAAAGCTTTTTTTCCGAGACAGCCAAATGTTTGGCCAAAAAAAAGTAAAAATAAAGGCTATTATAGACGTGCTTGGAAAAAATAATGGCGCGGAAGCATGGATTTAGGATTTTTTTAGCTACCTTTGCAGCCGTTTTTCAATTCTATATTAAATAATGAGTAAAGAGCTGTTAACTCCAGACTATATTTTTGAGTCAAGCTGGGAGGTTTGTAATAAGGTAGGCGGCATTTACACCGTGCTCTCCACGCGAGCAAAGACTCTCCAGGATGCTTTTCCCGATCGTATCATATTCATTGGCCCTGACTTCTGGAAGGAGAAGGAAAGTCCTTATTTCCGTGAGGACAAGGCTCTGATGTCCCAATGGCAATGGGAGGCCAAGGAGCAGGGACTGAAGGTTAGAGTGGGGCGCTGGACGGTGCCCGGCGAGCCTATAGCCATCCTTGTAGACTTCATGCCTTATTTCGAGAAGAAGAACGATATCTACACCTGGCTGTGGAATGCCTATGGCGTAGACTCCCTTCATGCCTATGGCGACTACGACGAGGCTTCCATGTTCTCCTATGCCGCCGGGCTCGTAGTGGAGAGCCTCTACCATTTCTTGAGAATGAGAGATGGAGAAAATGAGAAAGTGAGAGATGGAGAGAACGTTATCTACCATGCCAATGAATGGATGTGTGGCCTTGGAGCATTGTATGTGAAGAGCAAGGTGCCCGAGATAGCCACCATCTTCACCACCCACGCCACCAGCATAGGGCGCTCCATAGCCGGCAACCAGAAACCGCTCTACGACTATCTCTTTGCCTACAACGGTGACCAGATGGCGCAGGAGCTTAACATGCAGTCGAAGCACTCCATAGAAAAGCAGACAGCCCACAACGTGGACTGCTTCACCACCGTTAGCGACATCACGGCCAATGAGTGTCTGGAACTTCTTGACAAGCCTGTTGACGTGGTGCTGCCCAATGGCTTCGACGATAGCTTCGTGCCCCGTCCGCAGGTGTTTGGCCGTAAGCGCAAGCTGGCGCGCCGCCGCATGTTTGAGGTGGCCAACGCACTCTTGGGTGAGCAGCTCAGCGATGAAGACACCCTCATCGTCTCCACCTCAGGCCGCTATGAATTCCGCAACAAAGGCATTGATGTCTTCATTGAGGCTATGAACAGGCTTCTGCGCGACCGCAACCTGAAGAAAAACGTGCTGGCCTTCATCGTGGTGCCCGGCTGGGTAGGCGAGCCAAGAGAGGACCTGCAGGAGAGACTGAGAAATGAAAACGGGAAGGCAGAGACTCCACTTGAGGTGCCGATGATTACCCACTGGCTGCACAACATGGGGCATGACAACGTGCTTAACATGATGAAGTTCTACGACATGCACAACCGCCACGAGGACAAGGTGAAGGTCATTTTCCTGCCTTGCTATCTTGACGGTAACGACGGCATTCTTAACCTCAGCTATTACGACGTGGTGCTTGGCAACGACCTCTGCATCTACCCAAGCTACTACGAGCCTTGGGGCTACACTCCCCTTGAGGCCGTGGCATTCAGAGTGCCCTGCATCACAACCGACCTGGCTGGCTTCGGACTCTGGGCAAACAAGGAGTTTGGCCATTACGGCGAACTGAGCGACGGCGTGAAGGTTATCCACCGTACTGACTATAACTACTCTGAGGTGGCCGATTCCATCAAGGACACTGTCTCGGAGTATTCACAGCTCACGGAGAAGCAGGCTGAGGCTTGCAGGAAGAAGGCAGCCGAGCTGTCAAAGAAAGCACTCTGGAGCCAATTCATAAAGTACTATTACGAGGCTTACGACATAGCATTGAGGAAGATGAAAGGCTCTTTGCCAACGAAGTAAACATGAGCAGACTCGTCACATCTTTTATCGTTGCACTGTGCCTGTGCTTGAGTGTTCCCTGCCTGGCGCAGGACGCGGCTGCCGACTTCGCAGGTGCCAAGTGGATAGCTATGGATTCTGATTCCACGATAGTCTTTCCACATAAACATCTGCTCAGACCCCGTAGCGAGTTGGGGCAGTCGCTGAAGGCCTACAGGCTGCCGGTGCTGTCAAAAGATGTGCAGCTCAGGGACGGCAGGATAAGGCGTGCATGGGTAGATGTCTGCGGCATGGGTCAGTACGAACTGTTCGTGTCAGGCAGAAAGGTGGGCGACTATTTCCTCACACCCGGCTGGACCATGTACAACCGCCAGATGCTCTACAACGAGTTTGATGTAACAGACATCCTCAACTCTCAACCTTCAAATCTCAAACTCCAAGTGATGCTTGGCGGCGGCATGTACGACATTCCACTTAAGGGCTATCACAAGATGGGAGGCTCCTGTGGCGCACCCAAGCTGCTGCTTTGCCTACACATAGATTATGAGGACGGAGAAAGCCAGACCGTTGTCAGCGACGAGACCTGGACAGCCTCGCCAAGCCCTGTCCGCTATGCCAGCATATATGCCGGCGAGTGGTATGATGCCTCGTTCCTTGATTCCATGTCTGTGGTCAATGACAGACCTTGTGTCGTTACCCGCCCATACTGGGATGCTCAGCTTCTCAGGCAGCAGCCGGGCACCTTCATAAGGATAAGCCGCGAACTGCCCATGACCCAGCTAAATGACAGCCTCTACGATATGCGTCAGAACTGTTCTGGCATAGTGCGCCTTAAAGTGCGCGGCCAGCATGGACAGACGATAAGGCTCCACCCGGCCGAGGTGCTGAAGGACGGCAAGGTCTATCAGCGCTGCATGCCCGGATATGAGTGGAAATACACACTTCAAGGCTGCCAGGACGTGGAGGTATGGCAGCCGCAGTTCTCCTATACAGGCTTCCGCTATGTAGAGGTGGTGGCCGACGAGGGCATAGAACTGCTTGAGCTTACAGGTCTGCACACCACCACCGACGCCCCTGAGGTAGGCTCCTTTGAGTGTTCCGACACCTTGCTTAACCAGATTCACACTCTCATTGACTGGGCCATACGCAGCAACCTCACCAGCATCACCACCGACTGCCCTACACGCGAGAAGCTGGGATGGCAGGAGCAGAACCACCTCATGGCCTACTCCATGATGTACCGCTACGACATGCGTGCACTCATGAACAAGGTTGCCGACGACCTGGCTGCATCGCAACATGCCGACGGGGCCATTCCCACCATAGCACCGGAATATGTCACCTTCGATGCCGGAAGCGGTTTCGAGGACACTCCGGAGTGGGGAGCTTCATTCATCCTATGCCCGTGGTACACCTACCTTTGGTATGGCGACGACTCCGCTCTTCGCAAGCACTACGATGCCATGAAGCGCTATGTGGATTACCTCCTCTCGCGTGCAGAGGACGGCATCCTTGACTACGGCCTCGGCGACTGGTACGACATTGGACCAGAGCGACCAGGCAAGGCCCAGCTAACCAGCGTGGCCCTCTCTGCCACAGCCATGCTCTACTATGAGCTTACCACTATGCTGCAGATTGCCCGCCACCTTGACAATGCTTCTGACGCTCAGTATTTCGAACAGACGGCACAGATGGTGAAGCAGGCATTCAACAGGCGCTTTGCCACAGGCGATGCCCGAGTTTACGAGAATGGCAGCCAGACGGCATTGGCTATGGCCCTCTATATGGACCTTGTAACAGACAGCACACGCCAGCAGGCTCTTGATGCTCTGGTAAACGACATACGCCAGCGCGGCTATGCCCTGACTGCAGGCGATGTGGGCTTCCGATATGTTGTGCAGGCCCTTCAGCAGAACGGGCGCAGCGACATCATATACCTAATGAACAGCAACGGCCAGGTGCCGGGCTATGCCTACCAGCTGCGGCAGGGAGCAACAGCACTGACAGAGAGTTGGCAGGCCTACGACAATGTGTCGAACAATCACCTCATGCTGGGGCACCTCATGGAGTGGCTCTACGCAGGGCTGGGCGGCATTCGCCCCTCTGACAGCGCCTGGAGCCATATCATCATAGAGCCGCAGATGGTGGGAAGTGTTTCCTGGACACGCACTTCGCTCAACACTCCGAGGGGAAGGGTGGAGTGCTATTGGACAAGGGATGCCGGCACGGGCCAGTGGACCATAGAGATTCTTATCCCCGACGGCTCCGATGCACAGGTATGTATGCCCGATGGACGCCGAGTCACAGTAGGCAGTGGCAGGATGGTGTTCAGGTCTTGAATCATAGTATTGCCTAAAAACGCAGAAAAAAGAAATGAAAATATCAGGCATAATACTATCATTGGTTGCCGCCTTCATAGCAGCGTCATGCAGCGAAGGTCGTAAGACTGTGAGTCAGCCAGATGAAACCGGTCTGGAAGAAGAACTCCAGGAGCCTGTGAGCAATGTTGTGAATCTGCCGCGGGGAGCCGAGGCGCTGTTCGATGACTTTTTTTTCTACTTCGCCACAAACGAGCCCTTTCAGCGCAGCCGCATACAGTTTCCGCTTGCCGTGGATGGGGTGGGGGAGCAGGACAGCCTCATTACCGACTCCCTTTGGAAGCAAGACAGGTTTTTCTTTGACAGCGGGGAATACACGTTGATTCTGAGAAGCCTTGAGCAGCTCAGTATTGTCAACGACACCTCCGTGAAGAGTGCCGTGGTAGAGAAACTCTTTCTGAAGGCCGATTCCGTCAGCCGCTATAGCTTTACAAAGAGCGATGGGCGCTGGACACTTGACGGCCTTCAAATAAGCCGCGTTTCAAGACATCCGGAGGCTGCCTTCCTCAGGTTCTACAAGCGCTTCTGCACCGACTCGGTGTTCAGGCAGAGGAGCATGGCGCCAGAGATAGTCTTTACAGGGCCTGACCCCGACGATGACTTCGCACAGATGGAGGGTTTCATAACGCCCGATTCGTGGGAGGCCTTTGCACCCGTACTGCCTCAGGACACATTATTTAATATAATATATGGCGATATGCCTGCCGACGAAACCCGCCAGAGAATCTTCGTCATACGTGGCATTGACGACGAGGAGGACATAGAGCTTACTTTCAGCAACGAGCGCGGAAGGTGGCTTCTTACCAGTCTGACGGAATAGACTTAGCACCAAGTGACAGATGAGAATAGAGGAAAACTATAGCCTTGCCCCCCATAACACCTTCGGCATCAGTGCCCGGTGCAGCACCTTTGTGGAGTATTCAAACACGGAGGAAGCCATCAAGGCCGCTGCTATGATAAGGCAGCAGTCAGCCAACGGAAAGAAGGAGTGCTTAGTGATAGGAGGCGGAAGCAACCTGCTTCTCACTCGCGACATAGACGGACTGGTGGTCAGGTCTTCCGTCAGAGGCATCACTCTTACTGAACAGCCCGACGGCTCTGCCATACTGCGCTGCGGCAGTGGCGAGGTATGGGACGACGTTGTAGCCTGGACGGTGGAGAGAGGTTTCCCCTCGCTTGTCAACCTCTCGCTCATACCTGGTGACGTGGGAGCCTCGGCAGTGCAGAACATCGGGGCATACGGCGCTGAGGTGGGAGCCTTTATCAGCATGTTGCATGCCGTTGACATCTCTACTGGAAAGACCGTCGCCATACCTGGCAGCGAGTGTGGATATGGCTATCGTGACAGTCGCTTCAAGCATGAATGGCGCGGCCGCTACCTCATCACTCACGTTGACTATGCCATAGCCCGCTCAGCCCAGCCTATGCTTGACTATGGCAACATTCGCACAGAGCTGGAGCGCAGAGGCATTGTTAACCCTACTCCTCAGCAGCTTAGGGAGGTCATCATTGCCATACGTCGTTCCAAACTGCCAGAGCCGTCAGAACTTGGCAATGCGGGGAGCTTCTTCAAGAATCCCGTTGTTGAGCGCGCAGAGTACGAGGCACTCTCTGCCAAGTGGCCCTCCATGCCCCATTACGAAGCTGACGGCGGCAAGGTGAAGATACCCGCCGGGTGGCTTATTGACCAGTGCGGCTGGAAGGGACGTTCAATGGGGCGTGCCGCTGTCTACGACCGGCAGGCCCTTGTGCTTGTGAACCTTGGCGGAGCCTCGGGCAGCGAGGTGGTGGCGCTCTGCCGTGCCATTCAGGAGGACGTGAGCAGTCGCTTTGGAATTAGTATTGAACCGGAAGTAAACATAGTTTAGTAGGACGATGAAGATAACGTTTCTGGGTACGGGAACATCCTGCGGAGTGCCTGTCATTGGGTGCAAGTGCCCCGTGTGCAGCAGTGAAGACCCGAAGGACAAGCGGCTGCGCTGCTCAATAATGGTGGAGACGCGGTCCACACGCCTGCTGGTTGACATAGGGCCAGACTTCCGTCAGCAGGTGTTGCCGCTGAACTTCCGCCGTATAGACGGCATACTTATCACCCACTCACACTACGACCACGTGGGAGGTATGGACGACGTGAGGCCCTACTGCAAGTTCGGACAGATAAATGTCTATGCCGATGCCATTGCCCGCCAGGCCATGCTTCAGATGCTGCCTTACTGCTTTGCCGAAAACAGGTATCCAGGCGTGCCGAGGATTGAACTTAACGAGATACACGCCGGCATGCCGTTTCGCATAGGCGACATAGACATACTGCCCATTGAGGTGATGCACGGCAAGCTGCCCATACTTGGCTACCGCTTTGGCTCCTTCGCATATATCACTGACATGAAGACTATGGCCGACGACCAGGTGGAACTATTGATGGGTGTTGACACTCTTGTGGTCAACGCCCTGCGCTTTGAGCGCGAGCATCACTCCCACCAGCTTGTGGCAGAGGCTGTGGAGCTTGCCCGTAGGGTAGGGGCCAGACGCACCCTTCTTACTCATGTGTGCCACGATGTGGGCAGGCACGTTGATGCCAACAAACTGCTTCCGCAAGGAGTCAGGCTGGCCTACGACGGTCAGGTGCTGATGGTCTGACGGGAAAGGCTAATCTTGGTTTACGCCATAGCCGAACAGGGCGAAGTCGCCCTTCAGCGGGTCGTCGGGGAATACCTCCGCCAGCGCTTTGGTAAGCCTCACGGCAGTGCTCATTGTTGCTGTCCTGCTACTCAATAGCCCCAGCCTCACCGACTGCTGCAGCACGTGGGTGTCAAGCGGCATCACCAGTGTGCGGCGGTCTATGAAGTCTGCCCACAGGCCCAAGTCCACAGGCGAATCGCCTCTCACCATCCAGCGCAGGAACATACATATCCTCTTGCATGCCGACTTCGTGTCCTTCGGTATGATGCCGCTATTGTCGCTTGATGAGTTGAAGTGGCGTGTCAGGGCTTCTATAGCTGTTATCCCGTCGGTGCTCTCCTTGGCAATGTATTCTCCCATAGTGCCGTAGCTGTCAAGCATCTGGCGGTAGCTGCGCAAGAGCAGGTTCATCTGCCTGCAGGTGTACAGGCGGTAGTAGCACTCGTGGTTGCTACAGGAAAGGTCGTTCTCGAATGAGCCGTTTCTTATCCATTTGTCCACTCTGCCGCCGCTGCGTTCCAGTAGCCACTGGATCTTGGGCATGAACTGCTTTCTGCTGCCGTAGCTGAGGCATGATGCCAGAAACGCCATAGCCTCCTGGTTCTCCCGTCCCTCCACGTGGTGCATGAACCACGACGGGTCGCCCTGCAGGAACTTCTCTGTCTCATACTGCTTGGCATAGGCCCTTAGAATATCTTTCCTTTCTTTGTCAGTCATTGTCTGGGGCGAGCTAATTGTTAACTTTTTTTATTATGCTGTAAGCCTGGTAGATGCCCATTTCTCCAGCCTTGCTGAGGTCGGCAATGGCCTGTGGAGTCTGTCCTGTCTGCAAAAGGCACAAGGCGCGGTTGAAGTAGGCTTCGGCCAGTCGCGGGTCATTGTCAATAGCAGCGGAAAAGTCGGCTATTGCTTCCTGGTATTGCTGCTGCATGGTTTTCAGACAGCCGCTGTTGTATAGCAGGTATGCGTTTGAAGGGCTATGGTCCAGAGCCTGTCGCGTGCTGCCCAGCGCACTTGCTATGCGCATCTCGGCGCTGCTGCCTTCAGCCATGAGGAGCTGTGCCATGCGTGCCTGGCATACGGCCTGCTGCCAGAGGGCTGCGGTTAGGGTGGTATCGAGGGCCAGGCATTGCTGTAGGTCGGCAAGGGCGGCTTCGTTGTCCTGAACTACTGAGCGGGCCACGGCCCTTGCCAGCAGTAGGGCTGGCGTTTGGATGGCGGCAGTCCTGTCAATGACGAGTGTAAGGGAGTCTATATAGGTAAAGTAGTCGGCAGAGTTCTGTGATGACAGCGAAGCCGTGGCGGTGGTGATATAGAGAGGGCGGCCCTGCCTCCTGCCGTTTAGTTGCTCTATCATCTCGTCGTAGGGAGAACCTTGCCTCACCCCGTCGCTCTGGGGCTGTAGTGACAGGGCGAAGAGCGGCAAGGGCTGCATGTCGGCACGGCGGTCCTGCACACGTCCCCGGTATTCGCTCTGGTATTCGTGGTCGGGCTCCTGTTCGTCGGCCACCACGAGCTGGTTGTACTTGTTGGGGTCCAGGTCGCTGCGTTTGCGCTGGTCGCGGCGGGTGTCCTGGGGCTGTATGCCGTAGAGGTGCTGGTAGAGCTGAGCCTTGTATACTTGGAACTCGTCAAGCTCGGCCTTTGCCGTGAGGCCCATGCGGCGGTAGCAGCGTGCACGGTAGAGCATGGCAGTGTGGAACGTGGGGTACTCGTCAATGACTCTGGTATAGTCGCGCACGGCTCCGTTGAGGTCGCCAGTGCGGTCAAGCAGCAGGGCGCGGTTGAAGAGTGCCAGCATGTTGTCGGGCTCAAGGCCAAGCACGAAGTCGAAGTCGGTGATGGCACGGTTGTCATCGCCCACGTCGGCACGCAGCAGTCCGCGGTTGTAGTGGCCCAGGAAGTTGTTTGGCTCCAGGTCAAGGGCTGCGTCATAGTCGGCCATGGCCCCACGCAGGTTGTTCTGGTTGTAGCGTGCCAAGGCGCGGTTTATGTAGTAGCCGGCATTCTTGGGCAGCAGGTGGATGGCGTGGTCCAGCTGCTCTTCGGCATTGGGCCACTCCTTACGCGAGAGGCTTATAATGCTGCGTGCAGCCCAGGTGGTGCCGTCGTAGGGGTCAAGAGCCAGGCTGCTGTCAAGGGACTCAATGGCACGCGTGGTGTCCTCTTGTTGCATGTAGACATCGGCACGCATGTTCCAGGCGGGGGCATACTGGCTCCAGCGGGCCTGTATGGTGTCAAGTTCCAGGAGGGCTTCGTCAAACTCGTCGTTCTGAATGTGGCAGAGCACGCGGTTGTGCCACAGGGAGCGGTTGTCGGGGTTGTAGCGCAGGGCACGGTTGTAGTCGCTGATGGCATCAGTATATTTCTTCTGCTGTATGCGGGCTATTCCCCTCAGCTCGTAGAGACGCACCACGTAGGGGTTGCGCTCAATGGCCTCGGTACAGTCCTGCTCGGCACCGGCAAAGTCGTCAAGGTTGTACTTTGCCACTCCGCGCAGGAACCACGGCTCGTAGAGGTAGGGCTTGGCGGCAATGGCCTGGTTGAAATACTGCATGGAGAGCACGTAGTCCTCGAAATAGAGGGCCGAGCGCCCGATGGTTATCAGGCGGTCGATGTTGTACTGTGCCCTTACGGACATGCTGCCCGTAAGGATCATGAGCAAGGACAGTAGCAGGCGGGCCGTCATTTTTCTTGTTGCTGAAGCTATCTGAACTGCAAAATTACACTTTTTTGCCGAAACAGCAACAGGATTCAATGTTTTTTCATCTTTTTTGTATACCTTTGCAGCCAACTTTTCTATAACCATAGCAATGACAACCTTATATCTTGTACGCCACGGCGAGACCATAGACAACGCGCTCCAGCTGATGCAGGGGCAAATACAGGGCGAGCTAAACGACACAGGCATAGCACAGGCCACGAGGGTCAGCGAGGAACTGGCCGACAGGCATTTCGATGCCATAGTGGCCAGCGACCTGAAGCGCGCCATTGACACTGCCAAGATAATAGCCCGGCCCCACGGTCTCAGCGTAGTTACCACGCCGCTGCTGCGCGAACGCGACTGGGGCGACTTCACCGGCCGCTACATACCTGAGCTGAAAGGCCAGCCCTGGCCCGATAATGTGGAGCCTATAGACAAGTTGCTTGACAGGGCTGGACGCTTCCTTGACTTCATCAGGAACGAGTATGAGGGCAAGTGCGTACTGGCCGTTGGCCACGGCATAGTGAACAAAGCCATTCAGGCCGTGCACCGTGGATGCCAGATGACGGAGGTGGAGCGCATGGTAAATGCCGAGGTAAGAGTGCTAACGCTGTAGGCCGGCCTTACGTTTCTCTTCCAGCAGACAGCCAATCTTGCACTCGCCGCTTGCAGCACTCTTACAGCTGGAGCAGTCCTCAGCCTGGCGTACAGGTTCGTCGGTGCCGCCCTTGGAAAACATGGAGGCAAGGGCTGCCACTATGCCAAGGGCCACAAGGGCAAGGATGCAGATAAGGGCGAACTTCATTACTTCATTCTACTATCTCAATCAGCGTTTACTCTGAAGCCCACCTGCCTCAGGTGCTCCCAGAAGCGTGGGTAGGACTTGCTGACTACCTGCGGATTGTTGATGACGATAGGCTCGCGGAGGGCAAGTGGTGCGAAAGCCATTGCCATGCGGTGGTCGTCGTAGGTGTCAATGGCTACAGGCTTGCTGCCGACGGGCTGGCGTGTGCCGTCCCAGAGTAACTCGCTGTCATTGCGGCTCTCTAAGGTGTAGCCCAGCTTGGTCAGCTCAGTGATGAGGGCGCTGATGCGGTCGGTCTCCTTTATCTTCAGAGTCTTCAGTCCGGTGAAGTGGAAAGGCACCCCCATGGCGCAACAGCACACCACGAAGGTCTGAGCAAGGTCGGGGAAGTTGGCAAAGTCGTAGTCAAGCCTTGGCACGCAGTGGCCGTTCTTTCTCAGTGTCACCGTGGTGGCCACGCCCTGCCTTCTTGTCTCAAAGCGGGTTGACACTCCCAGCAGACTGAAGATGTAGCGCACGGAGGAGTCGCCCTGCCGCGAGCCGTCCATTAGTCCGCGTAGCTGCAGCTCTGCATCGGGGTCACTTGTCAGGGCCATCATCTCGTACCAGTAGCTGGCGGCGCTCCAGTCGCTCTCCACGATGTACTGCGGCATGGAGTAAGGCTGCGGCTCAACGCTGATGGTGTCTACCGAGGTCCAGTCGGCCTTGGCACCGAAGTCGCGCATCATGCAGAGGGTGAGGTCTATGTATGGTCGCGAGGCTATCTCGTCGGTGAGGTGCAGGGTAAGGCCGTCTTTCAATATTGGCCCTATCATGAGCAATGCAGAGATATACTGCGAACTCACTCCCCCGCTCATCTCCACATAGCCGCCCTTAAGGGTGGCACCGCTTATGCGGAGCGGAGGAAATCCCTCTTCGCGTACATATTCTATATTAGCGCCTATATGGCGCAGGGTGTCTACCAGGAGAGCAATGGGCCTGTGCTGCATGCGCTCCGTGCCGGTTATGGTGTGCGTGCCACTTGGCGTGGCGGCAAGGTAGGCCGTCATGAAGCGCATGGCAGTGCCTGCCGCCTTGATGTCAATAACCTCCGGCATGTGCTTGAGGGCATTTACTATTACCTCGGTATCGTCGCAGTCGCTGAGGTTGAGCGGCCAGGTGTCGCTGCCGGCAAGGGCACCCATGATGAGTGCACGGTTTGATATGCTCTTCGAGGCTGGCAGAATTATGTCGCCGCTAAGTTTGAGCGGTCCTTCTATATTGTAATGCAAGGTGGGAGTTGAGATTTGAGAGTTTAGATTTATCTTTGGAGCCACTGGTCGAAGAAGTCTATGCACTGGCGGAAGAGGTGGTTGCGGGTGTTGCCTCCGTAGATGCTGTGGTTCTTGTCAGTATATACCAGCTGGCGGAAATCCTTGTCGGCCTGCACGAGGGCCTCTACGTAGAGGGCTGTGTTCTGGTAGTGCACGTTGTCGTCGGCCAGGCCGTGGCAGAGCAGGAGAGCACCGCTGAGCTGACTGGCACGTGCAAGCGGACATATACCGTCGTAGTTGGCGGCATTCTCCTGAGGCGTGCGCATGAAGCGCTCTGAGTAGACGGTGTCGTAGAAGCGCCAGGTGGTAGGCGGGGCTATGGCTATGCCGCAGCAGAAGGCAGGCCTCCCCTCAGACATAGACATGAGCGTGTTCCAGCCGCCATAGCTCCATCCCCAGATGCCGATATGGTCCTTGTCAACGTATGCCTGACGGCCCAGCCACAAGGCGGCCTCCACCTGGTCGCGGGCCTCAAGGAGACCGAGCTGCAGGTAGGTGCACTTCTCAAACTCTGCTCCGCGACCCCCTGTGCCCCGGTTGTCCACACACACGGCTATGTAGCCCGTCTGTGCCAGCAACTGCTCAAGGATGGCTCCCTGTCCGTTCATGCCTATGCCCCAGGCATTGCGCACCTGCTGGTTGCCGGGGCCTCCATACTGGTACATCACCACGGGGTAGTGGCGCGATGGGTCGAAATTAGCGGGCTTAACCATCCAGCCGCACAGCTCAACGCCCTCAGACGTGGTGAAGGTGAAGAACTCCTTCTGCCCCATGCCATAGGAAGCGTAGCGCGATGCAAGGGTAGCATTGTCGATAAGTGTAGCGGTAGTGCGAACCGAACTGCCGGAGACGCTGCACAGCGACACCTGCGTGGGAGTGTTCAGGTCGCTCCAGGTATGAATGAAGCTCTTGTAGTCGGATGAGAACATTGCCGTGCTCCAGCCGTCCTTTGGCGTGAGGCAGTCTATGCGGCCGTTCTGGTGGGCCACATACACCTTCTGGTCAAGGGGCGTACCGGGATGAGCCGCGAAGAATACGTCGCCGTTGCCCTCGTTATACCCGTAGAGGGCGGTAACAACGGTGTGCGGCGTAGGCGAGGACAACACCTGGACTCCGCTTGCCGGTACATCGGCCACGCTGCGCAAGAGCTGTCCGTTGAGGGTGTACACATATATGCGGTTGAAGCCGTCGCGCTCGCTGGTCATCACGATATGTCCGGGAGTAATCAGCGTCTGCTCCAGCACGTCCTCATTTATATATTTGTCTACGCGGTCCTCAACGACCAGCTGGCAGACGGTGGTGAGAGGATTAGCCATGTAGATGCGCAGGCAGTCCTGATGGCGGTTGAGTGTGAAGACCGCCACACGTGTAGGGTCTTCGGTAGGCTTCAGGCGGGCTATGTAGCCGTCGGCATCAAGGGGCAGCTGCATGGTGCGTGTCTGGTGGCTCTTTATGTCATAGCTGAGCAGACTCACGGTAGAGTTGCGGCTGCCAGCCTTGGGGTACTTGTAGGAATACTGCCAGCCGCCTGACGACATAGTGCCGTCAGCCATGGGGCCGTACATGGGCAGCCCCACTTCCTGCACCTGACTCTCGTCGTAGCGCACCCATACTATCTGCTTGCTGTCGGCGCTGAAGGTCATGGCGCTGCTTAGCGAGAACTCCTCCTCGTTCACCCAGTCGGGAATGCCGTTTATGATGCTGCCCGAGGCACCGTCGGTGGTCACCTGACTCTCTGCATTGTTATAGAGCAGCTTCACGAGGTAGATGTTGTTCTCCCTCACAAAAGCCACCTGCAGGCCGTCGGGACTCCACACGGGAGCCTGCTGCGGGCCGCCGTCGCTGAGGGGTTCCAAGCGGTTGTTGGCTATACTATATATATAATATGTGGCGGTGAAGGAGTGGCGGTATATGCGGCGCGTGCCTGTCTGGATGAGCATGCGCTTCCCGTCGGGACTCATGATGTAGCCCTCCACCCTGCCTATCGTGGCACCGTGGGCAGTGGCAGCGTCGAAGAGCACGCCGTCGGCCTGGCCCGTGCGGAACGAGTGTTTCACAATCTGCTTCCCGTCAGGCGATATGCAGGCATAGTGCTCGCCGTCAGGCAGAGACTTTGCAGCTGCCATATACTCACCGTAGAAGCTACCGCCGGTGATGTCTCTCAGACTGAGCGTCTGAGCTTGCAGTGTATTTGTCACAGCCAACGCAAGCAGCGTGGCGCAGAAGAGAAAAATCTTCTTCATTTTGTATATAATATATTTTTCTTTAAGATAATGCATATTTTGTTTCGTCGCCGCAGATATTACGAATCTTCAGGCGCAGGGGTTTATGGGTGTTGTCATCGGTTGCAATGGTGCCGTCCCAAAGCGTGTTGGTCTTCTTCCCATTGCGAATAACAAAGCCTGTCTTGTCTATCTTAACCTCCACAGAGCTGTGCCAGGGGGCATTAATGTCAGCCTCTTCACAATCAAGAGAAATCCATTCAATGGTCTCCAGTCCATCGTCGCTGATTTGCAAGCGGGTGAAAGTGGGTTCTTTCTTGCCTTTCTGTAGATTGACTTCTATATGGTCGCGATAGTCTTTAAGTTTTTTTAGATACTGTGCATAGCGCATTTCGTTGACGGCATTGATTTTCTGCAATACGCGGTCGCTCACAAAGCTGTTCATCGTCAGTTGCCATACGGGGAACATCTGCCCCTTGGGCTGTACCTCCCGTAGCGTGTAGTCGGCCTCGTCGCTCACTACCACCAGGTCAAGCTTGGGTTTTAGGTCAAGGAACTCCACTTCGATATTGATGTGCAGATTCTGTTCTCGCATAAACGCCTCGCGCTTTTCCTTGGGAATGCTGTCAACATAATAGACGATGACCTTCTGTGTACCGTCGGGCAATACCCCCAGTTTACCATGAACCAGCTGACTGAGAAAGGCTTCGTCCAGCATGGGGTGCTTGCCGGGCAAGAAGTCGGGCAGATAGACGGGCACCATGCCCACCGCGCTGTCGTTGATGCTGCCAGCCCAAAAACTGTCGAGTTGAGTGTTACGGCTTACGCCTGTCAGCTCCAGCAACTTGTCGTTGGTCTGCTGGGGATTGCGGAATAGGTTGATGCCGTCGTTTACCTCCAAGCGAGTGAAGCTGGCATCGGCTGCAACGAGACGCTCTCGGGCTGTCTGAATACTGTTAATACCAATGTCACCATGAATAAATCTACGCCCAAGCCTGTTGGCTACCGCTGCTGTAACGCCGCTGCCGCCAAAGAAGTCGGCCACCAGCATCCCTTCGTTGCTGCTGGCCTTTATGATGCGCTCAAGGAGGGCTTCAGAGTTAGTAAACTGCCAAACATTTGCATCTTTCAGGTAACCACTGAAAGTGAAATAGTCACTCATAGTATATCTGAATAGTGATGTATGGTTGCTCCTATGTTTTAATATGATTTCGTCTTGATAGTAAGCCTGGCAGAATATTTCATCCATAATGACCTTCACATAATGTGATACGATTTGGTCTGCATGAACATAAATCGTGCCTTCTATGTCCATCACCATCCTGATTGCCCTCAGAGTATCATAGAGTTCACTAAGGAATGTTTCAAATTCCCAAAACTCACCATGGTGTCTTTGCCTACGCCTAATTGTGTCAGAAATATCAAAGAAGCGAGGCTGAGTGAGGTCTAAATAGACCATATCCACCCACACATTTTTCGTCCTGAGAAATGAACAAGTTGCAGCAACACTTCCTTTGACAACCAGATTCTTACTGTCTTCTCCATGCCGCTCCACGACCTCATAGTCAATATCGGGAAGCACCTCCATTGGGTGCTTCTTTGTGTTGCCATCTTCTTTGAAAAGAAGATAGCGTTGCAGTCTGGCAAAGTTATTGAGCAATGCCTGTCCACTAATTGGCTCTGGAGTGTATGATTCAAAAACTATCGGCATAATCTATGAGATACGAGAGTCATGTTACATTAGTTTATCCAAGACTGTGTCTGTAAACGTATGCCAAATTTTTAGTTCAATTGGCTTGTAGTCAGGAAATAGATTGCCTATCTTTTCGATTTCGAAAACCAATCGAAGGTCGTTTTCGTCTGCATCTGGATGAACTTCATGCTTTGACCCCACGCGAGCTAACTTGATGAAGTAAAGGTCACGTATGCCTTTCTGCTTGATATATGGCATAAAATAGTAGAGACGATTCAATGCAACAGTAGAAGGAAATTTTTTCCCTGTATAGTATATCTGAGCAGAACCGTCAAGAAAGAGGTCAACATTTTCTTTTGTCACTAAACTTATCAAAACATTCTTTTCAGGTTCAATAATTAAATCAGAATTAACTTCCACCATAGAATGGTCAATAATGGCCGTAGGAAACTCATTGTGTAGTTCTTCATAATCAACAGAATTATCGATACCCAAGTAGCTCATTATGCAATCGCCAATGAACTTTCCAAGGTTGACAGGGACAGCATTGCCTATCATTTGCTCCATCCCCGTTTTTGTACCGATGAACTTGAAATTCTTGGGGAATGTCTGAATCATGCTGCGTTCTAAGGTAGTAAGTGGACGAATGCCATCCTTCGATTTCACAGGATCTCCTACATGTAACTGATACCCCGCAGGCATCGGACGATTAACTCCACGAATAGTTGGACTGGGTTCGTCTACACTAAAAATTCCGCGTCGTACATAGCTACGTGGATGACGATAATAATAGTCAACATCTATTTGAGAACCAAGATAATCCCTTATAGTCATTTCTCTGCTGTCTTGATGTTCCTGTAGTATGTTAATCATGAAATCATCCTTTTCTCCGATATGACCAATCATGATAAAACGTTTTCTGCGTTGAGGAACTCCACAGTAGGCTGCGTTAAGAACGGTCTTCGTCAAACCATATCCACACAATTTAAATATTTCAACAGCCTTAACGAGCTTATCTGTCTTCAAAATCCTGTCTACATTCTCCATAACAAACCATTCAGGCCTAATTGCCTCTATGATTCTTGCATAGCAGATTGTTAAATCACCACGTCCACCATCTTCGTCACGTTTGCCGGCAGAAGAAAAGTCCTGACATGGCGGCCCTCCAATTATCATATTAGGCCTATGTTTTGATATTGTTGAAACAGCAAGATCAACATCTGAAAGGTCTAACTTTATGACAGGATGTTTGAAATTATTGTGATATACCGTAATGGCATCGTCCCAATTATCAAATGCTGCAGATATTTTAAAACCAGCTTTTTGAAACCCCAAACTGAGGCCTCCACATCCACAGAACAAATCAACAACTCTCATATTCTTAATTATTCAAACAACTCTGGATGACTAACTAAATACGAATCAAAACGTCTCTCAGGTTTTAAGAGCTTCTGCCCATCACCAAGAATGATGTTTTTGATTTCATCCTTAGAGATACGTGGGGTTCTCAATTCCTTGCACTTCATCATGGCATTTGTCAGATTGCCATTGATAGAAAAAGCCTTGTCGGTCTTGAGATTATATGCAAGGAGGTCAACAATGTCACGATAATTGAACTTTCCATATAGAGTAAAATCCCAAAGCATCCTATATAACCAGATAATAGTACGCTGGTTTCGGGTTATATTATTGTCATTGGCTTTCTCGCGTAAACACATTTGAATCACCGACAGATTAGACCAGACAAACACATCAAGGCAATTGGCTGCCAAATCCTTTAGTCCGTTGCACGTCTTCCATATAGGCTGGACAATCAGGGGAACTTGTTTTCTATACAAATCAGTTGACACACCCAATACAGCCTGTTCTATCTTCTTGTAATGTGGAAGCACTTGACGCATATCACTCCAATCCTTTATTTCTTCACCTATAGTATTCAAAAGATTATGAAGTCTGGATTGCCCCTGACTACTGTCGTAGCATGAGCATATACTACAAGCCAGGAATAATATGGTAGGAGAGCGAACGACTATCTCGCTGCCATATTCAGATTCGGGCAGGTCTTTTGTCGCGTTATCAGGAAGAGTGGTTAACTTTACTTCCAATCCGCTCACCGCCTTCTCCGATGATCTGTTGAACATAACAAGGTCTATCTTCTCTTTTTTCTTGTCATTAGGGGCTGTATAGTATTGCTCGTATGGAAAATAACCTGCTTCAAAGTTATAGTAGGCATCGTCACTAAGAGGGTCTATACCCAGTAATTGAGTAGAAGAAATATTCTTGTGTACGATTTCGTTCTTCTTATTTGTACAAAGATAAACGGGCTCCTTATCAAGACTACCCATATATGCAATAAGTGATGCCGGGAAAGAACTGTTAAACTGATTCTTCCCCCATGACTCCTCATATCTGTAGTCACGATTTGAATGCTTTTGTCCAAACAATCCTGGATATTGTCCTTCAATCAAGCAAACCATTTCTTTTTTCTTTCTTGCCATATTGTTTTATGATTTATTCATAAAATTATGCGCCCTCTTTGCCGCTATGGTCATCCCATAAGGGTTTGTTCTGGCACTTTACCTTTAGGTAGAGGTAGGTCTTGATGGCCTCCAATTGTGCATCGCGCATCATGCCGCGCTGCTCTATATAGTTGATGACGGTTCGTATGGTGCATTCTTCTGAATGTAACCATTGGTCCCGCTTGTTGTGTATCAGGTTATATAGCATTACTGCGTTTTGATACTAATTATTCTTCGTTCTACTCATGCCTAATGGCCTCTATCGGATCCATGTTGGCGGCCTTCTGTGCAGGGATGTAGCCGAAGAGCACTCCGAGGAAAACGCACACCAGGAAGCTGATGTAGATGCTCCAGGCGGGCACGCTGCTGGGCATGCCGAAGGCAGGCACCACCCACTCGCTGGCCGAACAGCCCACAACGATGCCCAGGAGGCCTCCCGTCACCGATATGAGCACGGCCTCAATGAGGAACTGAAGCGAGATGACAGGCCCCGTGGCACCCACAGCCATGCGCAGGCCTATCTCCTTTGTGCGCTCGGTGACGGAGACAAGCATGATGTTCATAATGCCAATACCGGCCACGAGCAGCGAGAAGGCTGCAGCCACTACAAGGATTATGGTAACGGTGTCCATTGTGGACGACATGGTCTCCATCATCTCTGCCTGAGAGCGGATGGTGAAGTCGTCGGCAGCATCGTCGCGAAGCTTGTGGTTGTCGCGCAGTATCTGTGTGAGTTCCTCGATTGCGGCATCGCTAAGTTCCTCGGTAACGGCAGAGCAGACAATGCTTGAGAACCATGTCTGGGCTGCTATGCGCTTCATCACGGTGGTGTAAGGGGCTATCATCACGTTGTCCTGGTCCATGCCCCAGTTGTTGTAGCCCTTGGACTTCAGCACGCCTATCACCGTCATGGGGATGGACTTGAAGCGAATGGTCTTACCAATGGGGTCCACGCCGTCGCCAAACAGCTCGCTCACTATCGTAGTACCTATGACAACCTTCTTTGCAGCCTTTTTTATGTCCTCCTCGGTGAAGCATTCCCCCTGCTCTACCTGCCACAGCTTGATGTCAAGATACTCGGGACTCTCGCCGTAGACGGTAGTGTTGGTATTGTTGTTGCCGTAGATTACCTGTCCGCTGCTGGTTACTTCAGGCGACACATTGGTGACGAACTTCTTCTCACGCATGATGCGCTCATAGTCGGCCATCTTCAGCGTCTGCATGGCAGACGGGTCCTGGCGCACGCCGCCCCTCATGTCGGCTCCAGGGCGTATGGTGAGCAGGTTGGTGCCCATGGTGGACAGCTCGGCACGTATGCTTTCCTTGGAGCCTTGTCCTATGGCCATCATTATTATGACGGCAGCAACGCCGATGATGATGCCGAGCATTGACAGGAATGACCGCATCTTGTTGCTGCCTACAGCCTTGAGGCTTACTTTGAATAGGTTTAAAATATTCATATTAAAGCCCACCCAAGCCCTCCCTGAGGGAGGGATGTTTAGTTACATGTTGGGTGCTCCATGTCTATTGGTAATTAATGTTTTGCCCATCGCCGGTGTTTAGGTATCTAAACATCCCTCCCTTTGTGAGGGCTTGGGTGGGCTTTTAGGGGTTTATCAGTCGTCTTGCGGCTTGGGCAGTGCTGCCAGCGCCTCTGCTGCCGACTTTATGTTCTGGTTTATGGTGTCTTCGCGAATCTTGCCGTCGCGCAGGTTAATGTTGCGCGAGGAGTATTCGGCTATCTCGGG
>JAFTAR010000031.1 GCA_017455495.1 Prevotella sp. | reverse complement strand
ATATGCAGTTACTGTCACAGCATCGGCAGGTGGCACGGCCACGGCGGGTAGCAGTAGCGTGATGCAAGGGCGTAGCACAACCGTTACGCTGACAGCCAACGAGGGCTATGAACTGAAGAGCGTCACGGTGAACGGCGCAGACAAGACAAGCGAGGTGGTGGACGGCGTACTGACACTGAGCAACATACAAGAGGCCCAGACCGTGGTGGCCACGTTCCAGAAACTGCACTACACGGTGACGGCACTGGAGTGTGAGCACGGCAATATCGACCTTTCGGCGACGGAAGTGGAATGGGGCGATGAGGTTGTTGCAACGCTCGGAGGCGTTGCCCACTATGAGGTGGCGACGGTGAGTGTGAACAGTGAAGACAGAACGGAACAGGTCGTCGACAATGCCCTGACCATCGTCGATGTGCGCCAGAACATTACCATTGGTGCCACATTCCGCTTGGAGCGCTTCGCCGTCACGGCCATGAGCAATGAGGGCGGCACGGTGCTGCTCTCGGCTGACGAGGCTGAGTGGGGCAGCAACGTCACCGTGACCGTCAGCCCAGAGAATGGTTATGAACTGGTGAGTGTCAGCGTGGACGGCGAGGACGTGACGGAGCAACTGACTGGCAGCACGTACACCATCGCCAGTGTGGAGCACGACACGCAGGTCGTCGTGGAGTTCCGCCTCATCACCGAGGCCACCATCAAGCTGAGTGCCTACGGCGAGAGCACCTATTGCAGCGACCACGACCTTGACTTCAGTGGTGTAGAGGGTCTGAAGGCCTACATCGCCAGCGGCTACTACCCTGCCACAGGGATTGTCCTGCTGACACGTGTCAATGAGGTGTCTGCCGGTACGGGCATCATGGTGAAGGGCGAACAAGGCACCTATAAAGTTCCCTATACTGAGACGTCTGCCTACTATGTAAACATGCTTGTGGGTAACGTTGATCCAACAGTAATTAATCCTACGGATGGCTCATACAGCAACTTCTACCTGACCACGGGCAGCAGCGGTTTCGGCTTCTACCGCGTGTCAAAGACCCGTACCATGAGTGCCAACCGTGCTTACTTGCAGTTACCAACAAGCCTGGTAAGCAGCGAGAGCCGCATCGGCATCCTTTTCGAGGACGAGACCCAGGGCGTAGATGATTTACTAATTGATGATTTACAATTGGACAGTAACCCTATCTACGACCTCAGCGGGCGCAAAATCGTAAACGGCAAATCAAAGCGCGGTCTCTACATTATGAACGGAAGGAAAGTAATCATTAACAGATAAAAACAACAAAAGCTATGAAAAAGATTTATCATCAACCCGAATGCACATCATGTGAAATATCATTGAAATTGTTGCAGACGGTGTCGGGCGAGACAGGTGGAGAGGGTGTGAAACCAGGTGAAGGGGGTGAGATAGACTACTCTCGTGGCTACCGCTGGCACAACCGCCTCTGGGACGAAGACGAGGATGACTGGCTGCTTGAACCTTAAATAGTAGTGCTACTTGAGGTTCTGATATAAAGGATGCGGGGCAGTCAGCCTGCTCCCGCATCCTTATTTCATATACATATCCGGAGGTACCATACCCGTCGTAGCATCCTCCTGCAAGAATTGCTTGCACAGCACATGGCATAGGATATGGCTGAATACCAGTTCCCGATACGAAGAGCCATTCCTTAGTTCAACGGTTGTTCCTGTTAGAAAGGTAATCATCTTCAGATGCCAATAATTCAGATTTGTGGGGTCGGAGACGAGCACAAGTGTCACGGGTATACTGGTGGCGACACCGTCTTTGAATGCTATCTCAATATTCTTCTTCAGGGCATCGTGATAGGCCTTATACTGACCCTTGTTTCTCAGCAGATAGTCATTGGGGTAATCTGCATGGTGAAGTGTGGTGGCCTTGAAATAGACATACTCTCCGTCGTGCATCCTATAGCAGCCGGGATAGTCATTAACCCTGACATCCTTCTGGCCATCCCAAGGTTGTTTGCCGTCTCCAACCTGAATCCATAGCGTGTGGTCAGGCAAGAACACCCCGCCAAGCAGATTCACAGACATCTCGACAATATTACCCATGCAGTCTGGGTCAAGAACTGGCTTGCCATTCAGCATGTCAATATTATCAGAGACTGTCCCGTCAATACGTCTGGTGACACAGAATTCGTCAGCATTTAGATCCTCAATAGGAATCTTTTCCTTATAGACCGACCGGCAAACGATTTCTTCAGGATATGCCATCGGCCAAATTCGATTGGTTTAAGACTCCAAGCATCTTCTCTGCAAGAACATCACCTTTTGCCATAGCCACCGCCAGAGTGGCTCCTTCGTAATGAATAGAAAATGCCACCTCGTCAACATCAGGAAACTGAGTGACTTCAAGTTCAACACCCTTGTCGAATATCATATTGATATTTACAAAGCCATTAACAACACTAAATCTGGTAAGGTTCTCCCTGAAAGGCAGTATGGCAAGGTGATGAGCCAAATCTTCAAATGAATGAAGAAAATCAGACGGCATCCTACCTCCCTTGTGATTCAGCAGAGATGTCATGAGGTTCCTGTATTGCAATTCAGGAATAAGGGTTTTGTCATACGCCACCAGCTGACCATTGCTGACATCGAACGTGATTGCCGTAGAATGTACATTACTAGCAACCTCCATCAGGTTTTGCTGTCCGTATGCAGGCTGGCCTATAGGTTCCTGAGCATAGCTGGCACCGGTGCTGATGAAGAAGGCAAAGGTCATCCCCCCAATCGTCACAAACACTTTCTTTAGCACTTTTCGTGCCGTTGAGTACATATCCTGGATATTGAAATCCGAATCAATAACACTATAGTACATCCTTAAGCCTCCTCCATTTGTTTTATTACCTCGTTGCGTACGCACCAATGGTAGGCATTGAAAAGCACATGATTCCGTTCCTTTAATAGCTCCGTCAGCCCGACAAGAGGCAGTCCTCCTGGGGGCATTATCTCCAAGTCGGTATCCATAACCAGATTGTAGGCATTGTCAGCGCCATTCACTTTCACAAAAGCCAGGCGCAGAGTAACCTTCTCGCTAAGATCCTCTTCGCTCCAGACATATTTTTTGAATACGCCTTTTTCATCAGCACCAACAGGCTGCTCCGCATAGGAGGAAAGCAACTCATCAGAAAAGACATGACTCACGATGTTGTCACGAACCTTGTCTGCATCCTTCTCAACATCCTGAACCTGCCAGATATTGAGTTTTCTGATGTTGGCACGCTTCACCCTCTTATCGCACAAAACGTCAGAAACGAATTCTTTCATCTTGTGAATCTGAGAAACGGCAGATTCATTAAACGACACGTACTTGTCTTTATCTATAGCCAATAATAGCGCGCCATTAAAGAACAAAAGTACCGCTCCGTTCTTGTCGTTCCTAATTTGGAACGCCTTGTCGGATAAACTGTGCTCAACCGTGAGGCTGAAATTCCTTGATGTATAGGCATCAAGCCGGGAATAGAATTCTTTGTCGAAAAAACTCTTCTCCCGATGTCTATAGTCAAAAGAAACAAGCACGCTATTCAGCGTTGTATTCTTATAGATACGGTGTTCCTTAACAGGAAATGGATATGCCATACGTGAGATAAAGTTGTTGTTATACCAGAAAAGTTGCCACAAAATTAGTGATATTTTTTCAAAAAAGAATACAAAATTACTGCCAATTATTCAATGATTTGTCTTTTTTTGCGGTTTTACAAAATAATTATGCTAATTTATGATTTATTTGCGTAAAGTTAATAAATATTTAGACTACTGGAGCTACTGGTGCTACCGGAGCTACCGATGTGGATGGCGCGACACAGAAAGCGCAATTTATATCGGTGAAATGGAGACTTTTTGATGAAGAGGTGGCTCCCCATGAACATAACTGACCGCCACAGGATCGTGGGGAGCCGCCGCATGAACATAACTGACCGCCGCATGATTATGCGGAGCCTCGGTAGCGGGTTGGTAGTGGGTTATGAAGTCATGGTGCTACCGCTAACATCCTGATTGTCAGTGGCGAGTAGCACCAGTAGCACCAGTAGCTGGTTAGTTCTGCCTGCGTAACCAGTAGCACCTATCTAATTAGTTCTGCCTGCGTATTCCCTGGACGTAGGTGCCCTGTGCGGTGATGTTGCCGTTGCGGTCTTTCTCCACGAAGGCGCCATCGCGCTTGCCCTCGCTGTAGCTGCCTTCAAAGCGGACACCGTCCTTGGTTTCTTCGATGGCAGGTCCGTGGCGCAGGCCGGCACGGAACTGTGCCTTGAACTTCGAGCCGTCGGCCATGTGGCCTATGCACTCACCATCAGGCTTGCCGTCGCGGAAGTTTCCCTCCACCACATCGCCCTGCGGAGTGGTGAGCTTGCCGTGGCCGTTGGGCTTGTCGTCGCGCCACTGTCCCTGATACACATTTCCCGTTGCCCAGGTTATGGTGCCCTGTCCGCTCTTGTAGCCGTTCTGGAACTGTCCGGTATACTGGTCGCCGTTGGCATAGCGTATAACGCCCTGGCCGGTGCGCTCGCCACGGGCATACTCCCCCTCGTATACATCGCCGTTCTGGAAGCGGTACACACCGCGACCGTGCTGCAGGTCGTCCTGCCACTGGCCCACGTAGACATCGCCCGAGGCATACTGGTAGGTGCCGCGCCCGTTGCGCTTGTTGTGTGCCCACTGGCCCTCGTAGCGCGAGCTGTCGCTCCAGCAGAAGGTGCCCTGTCCGCTCTTCTCGTCGTCAAGCCACTCGCCGTCGTACCAGGCTCCGCTGGCAAAGGTGTAGCGGCCGTGGCCGGAGCGCTTGTCCTGATGCCAGTTGCCGTCGTAGAGGTCGCCATTGTAATAGTGCATAACGCCGTGGCCCTGCTGGTAGTCAACATACCAGAGGCCCTCGTAGCGGTTGTTGTTAAGGAACCAGTAGGTGCCCTGTCCGTGCTGGTGGTCGTCGAGCCACTGGCCCTCGTAGCGCTCGCCGTCGGCAAAGACGTAGGTGCCCATGCCCTGGCGCTTGCCCTTCACATAGTCGCCCTCGTACCAGTTGCCGTTCTGCCAGGTGGTCTTGCCCTTGCCGTGAGGCTTGCCCTGTGCCATCTGGCCGTTATATTCGCCGCCGTCGCGGGTGGTGCACGAGCCTAATGTGATGCTCTGTGCACCGGCCAGCAAGGGTAGGAAAAACAAAGATATGGAAAGTATGATTTGTCGTAATTTCATCCGTTTTCAGTTTTTTAACCTCCAAAAGTACAAAATAATCGGCACGCGGGCAAGGAATTTAAGTATTTTTTGCGTAATTTTGCACCGCAAATAACAACACATTATGACGAAGATAACGACCCTTAACCGCTTCCTGCTGTCCCTGATGGCAGCAACGGCATTGACAGCCTCGGCTCAGACAGCCCGGACTATTACTGTTAACCTCACTTCAGACGGCGCTGCCAACATGGTGGCCTACCTTCCCGAGCACCCCACGGGCCGCGCCATAGTAGACCTGCCCGGCGGCGGCTACCATCACCTGTCCATGCAGAATGAGGGCCATGACTGGGCCCAGTGGTTCAACGAGCAGGGCATAGCCTTCTTCGTCACCACCTACCGCATGCCCAACGGCGACCGCACCATCCCCCTCGGCGATGCCCAGGCTGCCATCCGCACCGTGCGCGACTCGGCCCAGGCATGGAGCATCAACCCCTACGACGTGGGAGTGATGGGCTTCTCGGCCGGCGGCCATCTTGCCAGCAGCGTCAGCACCCACAGCGAGTATCGCGAGCGGCCCAACTTCAGCATACTGTTCTACCCCGTCATCAGCATGAACCAGCGCGACAGCCACAAGGGTTCCTGCCTGAACTTCCTTGGCGAGGAGGGAGCCCGCAACGACACCTTGGTGCGCCTGTGGAGCAACCAGAATGCAGTGCGCAGCCACCTCACACCGCCCGCCATCATACTGATGAACAACGGCGACAATGCCGTGCCGCCCGTCACCAACGGCGTGGCCTACTACTCAGCCATGCACCGTGCCGGCAACATCTGCAGCATGCACATCTATCCCGCCGTGGGCCACGGCTTCGGTTTCCGCTCTAACTACCAGTTCCACGACCAGATGCTGAGCGACCTCAAGGCCTGGCTCAACGCCCTGCCCCAGCCCCGCCAGGATGCAGTGCGCGTGGCCTGCATAGGCAACAGCATCACCCACGGTTCGGGCATCAGCGTTCAGGAGGCCAACGGCTACCCCGCACAGCTGCAGCGCCTGCTGGGCAGCGGTTACTATGTGAAGAACTACGGAGTAGGCGCCCGCTGCATGATGAACACCAGCGACCACCCCTACATGCAGGAGCAGGCTTGGCGCGATGCACAGGCCTTCCAGCCCAACATAGTGGTAATAAAGCTGGGCACCAACGACTCCAAGGACTACCAGTGGAACCAGCAGCAGTACGAGCGCGACTACCAGAGCATGATAGACACGCTGCGCGCCCTGCCCTCAGCTCCCACTATTTACTTAGCCACTCCCATCAAGGCCTTCCAAGACAGGTGGGGCATCACCGACTCCGTGATAGTGAACGGCGTGATACCCACCATAGAGCGCCTTGCCCAGCGAAACCGTCTGCAGGTGATAGACCTGCACAGCGTCATCACCGAGCAGCGCGACATGACCTCCGACATGATTCACCCCAACCAGCAGGGAGCAGGCAAGATAGCAGAGGCGGTGAAGGACGCTATCAAGAGAGATTAGACGCACATGAAAGAATTCATAATATCCGAGGCCAAGACAGAGACTGCCATCCTTGTGGGCCTCATCACCCCGCAGCAGGGCGAAGCCAAGACCAACGAGTATCTTGACGAGCTTGAGTTCCTGGCCGAGACGGCCGGTGCGCGCACCGTGCGCCGCTTCACCCAGCGGGCTGCAGGGCCGAGTCAGGTTACATACGTGGGCAGCGGCAAGCTACAGGAGATCCGCCAATACATAAAGAAAGTTCAGGACGAAGACGATGAAGAGATTGGCATGGTCATCTTCGACGATGAGCTTAGTGCCAAGCAGCTGCGTAACATTGAGAAGGAGCTTGGCGTGAAAATACTCGACCGCACCAGCCTCATCCTCGACATCTTTGCCATGCGCGCCCAGACTGCCGAGGCCAAGGCTCAGGTGGAGCTGGCCCAGCACCGCTACATGCTGCCACGCCTGCAGCGCCTGTGGACCCACCTTGAGCGCCAGGGCGGAGGCTCGGGCGGAGGCGGCGGCAAGGGCACCGTGGGACTGCGCGGTCCGGGCGAGACCCAGCTTGAGATGGACCGCCGCATAATCCTGCACCGCATAACACTGCTAAAGCAGCGCCTGGCAGAGATTGACCAGCAGAAAACCACACAGCGCAAGAACCGCGGACGACTGATCCGAGTGGCCCTCGTGGGCTATACCAACGTGGGCAAGAGCACCATCATGAACATGCTCTCAAAAAGCGATGTCTTTGCCGAGAACAAGCTCTTTGCCACGCTTGACACCACCGTGCGCAAGATGACCATTGACAACCTGCCCTTCCTGCTGGCCGACACCGTGGGCTTCATACGCAAGCTGCCGTCAGACCTCGTGGAGTCGTTCAAGAGCACGCTCGACGAGGTGCGCGAGGCCGACCTCCTGGTGCATGTGGTGGACATAAGCCACCCCGGCTTTGAGGAGCAGCTCGCCGTGGTTGAGAAGACACTGGCCGACCTGGGCTGTGCCGAGACCCCGTCGATGATAGTGTTCAACAAGATTGATGCCTACCAATGGACACCGCAGGACGAGGACGACCTCACGGAGCCTACCCGCGAGAACATCTCCTTAGAGCAGCTGCAGCGCACATGGATGGCCCGCATACAGGGGCCTGACTTCAAGAGCACCAGCGACTGCATTTTCATCTCAGCCCGCCAGAAGCAGAACATTGACGAGCTCCGCACATTATTATATAGGCGCGTGCGCGAGCTTCATGTACAGAAATATCCCTACAACGACTTTCTCTACCCCGTAGACTGCGACGCGTATTAAGAAACAACCACGGATTTAAGGATTTATGGGATTCGCTGGAGGATGACACCACCGCGTGGCTGAATCTCCACCTTGGCGCGGCTGTTCTTGTCAAGCTTCAGGGTGGTAAGTGTGGGCTGGCCGGTGCGCGGGTCGTCAACATAGTATTTCAACTGGGCTTTGGCCGGGAACATATCAAGTGAAAGCATGAGCTTCAGCGGCTCGGCCGTGGCGTTGAGACCAGCCACGTACCAGTCGTCGCCATGGCGGCGGGCCAGCACCACATAGCGGCCGGGATAGCCGTCGAGGAAGCGAGTCTCGTCCCAGGTGGTGGGCAGCTGGCGTAGCCATTCCGTCTCAAAATCAGGGAGTTCATTGTCCGCGAGGTTGTTTGGCTGCATGGCCACACACTGCACGGCAGTCTGCATGGTTATTCCCGAGGCCATCTCGAAGATGTCGGTGGTGTGGCGCGGGTGGCGGCTGTGGTTGTCGCGCGACATGTATTTGTTCATTATGATGCCGCCCCAGTCCATCGTTGCCACGGCATTGCGGCAGAAGGGGTGCATGGTGAGGTCGAAGGGTTCGCGCAGGGCGGCCTCCTCGGTGAAGAACACGTTCTCTGAGGCCAGCACGGCCTCCGATGCCACAAAGTTGGGATACATTCGCTCCCAGCCTCGGGGCAGGGTGCAGCCATGGAAGATGCACTGCAGGCCGTAGCGGTTGGCATCGTAGAGTATGTCCTCGTAGAGCTTCATCGTCTCCTGCTTGTCGCCTCCGAAGAAGTCCACCTTTATGCCTTTCACGCCTAT
>JAFTAR010000030.1 GCA_017455495.1 Prevotella sp. | reverse complement strand
TGGGAAGCTCAAGCTTCATCAGTGCGTCAACAGTCTTGGCTGTTGAGCTGTAGATGTCAATAAGGCGCTTGTAGTCGCTCAGCTGGAACTGCTCACGGGCCTTCTTGTTAACGAAGGTAGAACGGTTAACGGTGTAGATACGCTTGTGGGTGGGAAGGGGGATAGGACCGCTGACAATGGCACCCGTGGCCTTCACGGCCTTCACGATTTTCTCTGCTGACTTGTCAACCAACTTGTGGTCGTAGCTCTTCAGCTTGATTCTGATTTTCTGACTCATCTTTTTTGATTAATGATTTGTTGATTTACAATTTACTATTTTGCTGCCGCTAAAGAGTCATTTGCTCAACGGCAGGCTTCTTTCCTTGTTTTTCGGGCTGCAAAGGTAAGCATTTTTTGCCAAACGCACAATCCTTTGACCGAGGCAAACCTGGTATTTAACTTAATTTAGCGTTCCGCCATCGTTTTTCGCTGCTCTTTTTCTTACCTTTGCACCCGATTTGTGAAACACTATATTATATATAATGAGAAAAGCCACATATATCCTTCTTGCCCTGCTTGCTGTTGTGCTGTTTGCATCGTGCGACAACTATGAGACCTACGGCGACAAGAAGGAGAAAGAACGCGACGCCATCCGTAAGTTTATATCCGACTCCAGCCTGGTGGTAATCAGCGAGGCCCAGTTCCACGAGCAGGGCAATGTCACTGATGTGTCCAAGCGTGAGTTTGTCTACATGGACAACAGCGGTGTCTATATGCAGATTGTAAACCAGGGCTGCGGCACTCCTATTGCCGACGGTGAGAACTGCGACCTACTGATGCGCTTCGTCGAGATATGTCTTCTGGACTCCTCCGCCCTGTATAACGACACCAACCCGTATGATGTTGACATCATGAACGTTCGCCGCCAGGGTAACACCTTTACGGCCTCGTTCACCCAGGGCCTTTGGGTTAGCAGCTACAGTTCGGAGACAGTGCCTACGGGGCTGCTTGTGCCGCTTAGCTATATCAATGTGGGCAGGCCCCGCTCGGCCACCGACCATATAGCAAAGGTGCGTCTGATTGTGCCCCATACTCAGGGCCACACCATTGCCTCGCGCTATGTGTATCCTTATTATTACGAAATCAGTTTACAAAGAAAGACCGACTTATGACACTTATCAAATCCATTTCCGGCATTCGCGGAACCATTGGCGGACGCACTGGCGACACGCTGAACCCTTTAGATATAGTTAAGTTTACAACAGCATACGCTACATTTATTGGCGGCAAGAAAATCGTGGTAGGTCGTGACGGGCGTATCTCTGGTCCCATGGTACGCGACGTAGTCTGCGGCACCCTGGTAGGCATGGGCTACGAAGTCATTGACATTGGCCTGGCCACCACGCCCACCACCGAGCTTGCCGTGCGCTGGCACAAGGCCGACGGCGGCATCATCATCACCGCCAGCCATAACCCCACGCAGTGGAACGCCCTTAAGCTGCTCAACAGCGAGGGCGAGTTCCTCACCGCCCAGGACGGGGCCGAGGTGCTGCGCATTGCCGAGGCCGAGGACTTCAACTACGCCCCCGTGGAGAAGCTGGGCCACGTCACCTTCGACGATACCATGAACCGGCGCCACGTGGAGAGCGTGCTAAAGCTGCGCCTGGCCGACGTGGAGGCCATTCGCAACCGCCACTTCCGCGTCTGTGCCGACACTATAAACAGCGTGGGCGGCATCATCCTGCCGGAGCTGTTCAAGGCCCTTGGAGTGGACTACCAGATTCTGAACGGCGACTGCACCGGCATTTTTGCCCACAACCCGGAGCCGCTTGAGAAGAACCTTGGCGGCATCATGGACTGCATGAAGAACGGCAACTTCGACCTCGGCATCGTGGTAGACCCCGACGTAGACCGCCTGGCCTTCATCTGCGAGGACGGCAAGATGTTCGGAGAGGAATATACGCTTGTGTCTGTGGCCGACTATGTACTCTCCCACGACAAGGGAAACACTGTTTCAAACCTTTCTTCCACCCGTGCCCTGCGCGATGTCACTGAAAGGCATGGCGGCCACTATGCTGCCGCTGCCGTGGGCGAGGTGAACGTCACCACGAAGATGAAGGAAGTGGGAGCCGTGATTGGCGGCGAGGGCAACGGTGGAGTCATCTACCCGGAGAGCCACTACGGCCGCGACGCGCTGGTGGGCATAGTGCTCTTCCTGTCAAGTCTGGCACAGAAGAACTTTAAGGTTACCGACCTGCGCCGCTCCTTCCCCGACTACCAGATAGCCAAGAACCGCATTGACCTCACGCCCGACACCGACGTGGACGCCATCCTGCTGAAGGTGAAAGAGATGTTTGCCAAGGACCCGGAGGCCCAGGTGAACGATATTGACGGCGTGAAGATAGACTTCCCCACAAAGTGGGTGCACCTGCGCAAGTCGAACACAGAGCCTATTATCCGCGTCTACAGCGAGGCTCAGACCATGGAGGAGGCCGACCAGCTTGGCAAGCAGCTGATGCAGGTGGTCTACGACATGCAAGGATAATGTTGGCTTGCTTTTACAAAGGCGAAGGTATCAGAACGTGACATAAGGGCGCAGACGCTCTATGGCATCGGCAGTGAAGTCGGGCAGCAGGGACAGCTGGTCAAGGCTTCTTATGGCTCCGTGTTGACGGCGGTAGTCTACAATGGCACGTGCCTGGTAGTAATTGATGTAGGGATGGCGCTTAAGCTCGTTCAGCGATAGCGTGTTAAGATTCAGCTGGCGGGGATGAGGCTCGCCAAGGGTGAGATAGTCGGCTGCCTGAGGGGGAATGTCGTCTATCTCGCTGAGCTGTTGAAGGCTGACATACCCGCCAAGGCGCTCCCCGTATTCCACTATACGGCGGGCATAGTAGCTGCCAATGCCGGGAATACGGCGCAGCATGGTAGTGTCGGCATCGCAAAGGGCAATGGTCTCGCCTGGCTGAAGCTTGTTGCTGTATCGCGGAGCCACGGCAGCGCTGTCTGCATTGCTTCCATCTGCATTGCTTCCTGCTTCATCATAGCGCCCTGAGTCATAATGGCCATAGTCACCATGCCTTGTTTGGCGAGGATAGAGCGTAGAGGCTGGCCTGAATTCCGGGGCTATCTGTATGTAAGGTTCCAGCCGCTGATACTGCCCGACGGTGAGGTCGTAGAGCCGGGCAAAGTCCTGCTTTTCGCTGAACACTCCGCCTGCCCTGCGGTAGCGCAGCAGGTTTGTCACTATGCGCCGTGGCAGTCCTAAGCGCAGCAGTGTGGTGCTGTCTGCCGTATTCGGGTCGAAGGCAAAGAGTGTGTCGGCTACAGGCACGGCTTCCTCCGCGTCATCATTGGCCTGCACCGCAGCCGTTGGCTTGCTGTCATCACCGTTGCCAAAGATGTGCACCACGGCCAATGCCACCACTATGACAGCCAGCAGCGCAATGATGATGCGGCGGTCGCTCTTGTTTATGTAGAAGAATTCGCGCAGCAACGGCTTCTTTTCTTTTTGCTTTTTATACTATGCCCAGCTGGTGCAGGAACACAAGCAGGATGCAGATGGGACAAACATAGCGCACGCTGAACAGGAAGAGACCGAAGAAACGGTTGCTCAGGGTGCCCTGGTTGGTAAGTTCGTCGCGAAGAATCTTCTTCGGAACATACCAGCCGAGGAACAGGCAGGTGAGGAATCCGCCAAGAGGCAGGAATATCTGGCCCGTGGTGAAGTCGAACAGGTCGAAAAGCTGGCGCCCGAAGAGCGACAGGTCAACGTTGTAGAATGACAGCGAGCAGAAGATGCCAATTATAGAGCACAGCACCGTTACAATAGTGGCAGCCTTGGTGCGCGAGAGCTTTAGCTCCTCGTGGAAGAAGGCCGTGCACACCTCGTGCAGGGAGATGAGCGATGTAAGGGCAGCCACCGACAGCAGCAGGAAGAACATGACGGCCACGATATGACCCACGAGGGGCATGGCCGAGAAGGCCTCGTTGAACACGTAGGGCAGCGTCTCGAATACTAACGAGGGGCCGGCGTTGACGTTTGGGTCGGGTGAGGAGAACACGGCAGGGAATATCATCAGTCCGGCCAGGATGGCTATCATAGTGTCAATGCTCACTATCTGCACTGCCGAGCGGGTGAGGTTGGTGTCGCGGCTGAAGTAGCTGGCGTATGTGCACAGGCAGCCCATGCCGAGCGACAGGGAGTAGAAGGCCTGGCCAAGACCGCTAAGCAGCACGTTGCTGTCAACCTTCGAGAAGTCTGGACTGAACAGGAAACTTATGCCCTGCGAGGCGTTTGGCAGCATGCACGACGCCACCGCAATCACTATGAGCAGCACAAAGAGCAGCGGCATCATAACCTTTGAGGCCCGCTCTATGCCCTTCTCCACGCCGCGCACAACGACGAAATGGCTAATAAGGAAGAACACCACCAGCCAGAGTATGGGCTTCCAGGGATTAGAGACAAAGGTGCCGAAATACTGCGACACCTGAGCCTGGTCGCCGTTGAGATGGCCTGACACCGAGGCATAGACATACTGCAGGCACCAGCCGCTCACCACACTATAGTAGGAAGCTATCATGAAGCCCGTGAACACTCCGAAGTAGCCTATCAGGCGCCAGGGTGTCCTGCCGGCAAGCTTGCTGTAGGCACGGGCAGCGTTGGCCTGGGCGTGGCGGCCAATGATGAACTCGCCCAGCATGCAGGGTATGCCCAGCAGCAGCACACACAATACATATATTAATATAAAGGCGGCACCACCATTCTCGCCTGCCATCGTGGGGAAACGCCACACATTGCCAAGTCCTACGGCCGAACCTGCCGTGGCAAGCACTATGCCAATCTTTGAGCCGAAGCTGCCTCTGCTTTTCTGTGTCATTCTATATAGTGTTTTTGCTTACAGCTTGCAAAAATACAACTTTTTTACCTTCCCGGCACAAAAAATGTAAGCAAAGTGCAAAAAAACTTTGCTGTTTTGCGAAAATGTATTAACTTTGCATCATATTTTGACAGATATGGAAAACATTAGGATAAAAGACAAGACCTTCAGGGTGAGCATACCCGAGGCCGAAATCAAGGAGCGAGTGAAAGCAGTGGCCCAGACCATAAGCCGCGACATGGAAGGCAAGAACCCGCTGCTTTTAGGAGTGCTTAACGGGGCGTTCATCTTTGCCGCCGACCTTATGCGCGAGATAACCATACCCTGCGAGATTTCGTTTGTGAAGCTGGCTTCCTACGAGGGCACCACGTCAACCGGCAAGGTGAAGGAGGTGCTGGGCATCAACGAGGACCTCACCGGCCGCCACGTCATCATAGTCGAGGACATAGTGGACACTGGTCTCACCATGAAGCGCATGATAGAGCAGCTTGGCACTCGCAACCCGGCCAGCGTCAGCGTCTGCGCACTGCTGGTAAAGCCCGACAAGCTGCAGGTGGAACTTGACATCAAGTACTGCGCCATGCAGATTCCCAACGAGTTCATCGTGGGCTACGGACTGGACTATGACCAGGCCGGGCGCGGGCTGCGCGACATCTACACAGTGGTGGAATAAAAGCTGGCACTTAGTGTTATGAGATTCGTGAAACTACCCCACCTGCCAAGCGACACCACACAGGCCAAGCCGGGCGACCTCATGGCCGACTTCTGGTACAAGGCCAGGGAGATTAAGGCAGAACAAGAACAAACAGAACAGCATATAAAAATGAAGAATATTGTAATCTTCGGAGCACCCGGCTCAGGCAAGGGTACCCAGAGCGACAAACTGATAGAGCACTACGGACTGGAGCACATCTCTACTGGCGACGTGCTCAGGGCTGAGATAAAGAAGGGCAGCGAGCTGGGCAAGACGGCCCAGGGCTTCATTGACCAGGGACAGCTCATTCCCGACGACCTCATGGTGAGCATCCTCGCAAAGGTCTACGATGACTTCGGACGGGGCCACAAGGGAGTGATCTTCGACGGTTTCCCGCGTACCATTCCACAGGCCGAGGCCCTGAAGCAGATGCTTGCCGAGAGGGGTGACAAGGTGGCCGCCATGCTTGAGCTTGACGTGCCCGAGGACGAACTTATGAAGCGCCTCATACTGCGCGGACAGCAGAGCGGACGGGCCGACGACAACGAGGAAACAATCCGCAAGCGCCTTGTAGTCTACCACGAGCAGACCCAGCCGCTCATTGAGTGGTACAAGCAGGAAGGCCTGCACCACCATATTGACGGCCTTGGCGACTTGGACCGCATTTTCAGCGACATCCAAGAGGTGGTAGACAATATTTAGCAGAAAAGCTCGTTTGGAGAACTGACAAAACTGGTGGCTCCGTGGGTCGTGAGGAAGTCGCGGTCGCGAAATCCCCACAGCACACTGATGCAGGGCAAGCCGCTGTTCTTCGCAGTAGCTATGTCAACCTCACTGTCACCAATGTATACTGCCCCTTCCGGCCCCACACCCATCTGGCTCAATGCTTCAAGAACTGTGTCTGGGGCCGGTTTCTTGCGTATGCCCTCGGCCTCATGCTCGCCAACGGCCACGTCCACCGTGTCCTGGAAGAAATGGGAGCATAGCGACTTAGTGGCAGCATCGAACTTGTTGCTCACCACAGCCGTATGCTTCCCTTTGTCTTTCAGGTGCCTTAGCAGTTCTGGAATGCCGTCGTAAGGGCGAGTGGTGTCAAGGGAGTGCTCCATGTAGTGCTGCCGGAAGGTGGCGAAGGCGGCATCGAACAACGGATTTTGTGAACCATCTGGAACGGCCCGCTCCATCAGCAGTCTCACGCCGTTGCCCACCATGCGCCTCACCTCGTCCAAGCTATGCGGCGGCATGCCGTGCTTCTGCAGGGCATAGTTTACCGAAGCCGCCAAATCGCCCAGTGTGTTGAGCAGCGTCCCGTCCAAGTCGAAGATATAGGTGTCGTAACTCATCGTTCCTTACAGTTCTATCATCCTAATGCTGTATGGCGGCAGGGTGGTAGGCTCGCTGGTCGTTATGGTTGTGGCGCTGGCTCGCTGGTCGTCAATGGCGGAGCCGGTCAGCTGCAGGCAGGTCACGGTGGCAGGCAGCTGCATGCCGCTTACGCTGATGCTTAGGGTGGCTGGCAGGGCGTTCACCAGCTTTAGGTAGCACTTGCCCGTGGCGCTGTTCTTCACTATGCTGGCACCGATGCGGTAGTTCAGTGAGCTTAGCACAGAATCGTTGATGGCGATCTGGGAAGCTACGTACTGGTCGCCGCTGCCAAGCGAGAAGAGGCGCTGCACCTCGTAGGCCGGGGTGGTGCGCACAGAGGTGTTGGTGAAGTAAATCATGTCGGGGTTCCAGTTGGAGTGGCCGTCTTTGCAGAGCATGGGGGCATAGCTGGTCATCTCCACGATGTCGCCGTTGCGCTCCACGTCGGTGAGGTAGAGCGCCTCGGCCAGCGCCGTCTCCAAGTTTGGCCTCTTGACGCGCGTTGAGGCCGCCCACTCGCCTAAGTATACCTTCGTGGCGGGGCTGCCGTCGGCGTTCAGGCGGGGATAGCTGTCGTAGTAGTCGCGGTGGTGCAGGAACCAGCCCGTTGACTCATAGTAGTGCTCGTCGGTCATGTACTGCATGCCCCGGTTGCGGCGGACAAAGTCCCAGCCCTCCAAGTAGTCGGCCGAGGGGGAGTGGAAGGGCCCCACCGTGCCGCAGATTCTGATTTCCGGGTGCCGCTCGTGCATGGCGCGGGCTATCATTTCAAAGCGCTCTTCAAAGACGGTGCTTATTATGTCCTCGTTGCCTATACCTATATATTTAAGGTTAAAGGGCTCCGGGTGGCCGGCCTGGGCGCGCTTGGCAGCCCACTCGTTGGTGGCGGGGTCGCCGTTTGCCCAGTCAATGAGGTTGCACAGCTCGTCAACGTAGGCTGGCATCTGGTCCATGGGAATGCCTCCCTGCTGTCCGCCTATGCCATCGGCATTGTTGGCAGAGTTCTGGCAGGGCACGCCGGCGGCCAGCACAGGCAGCGGCTCGGCTCCTATGTCCTCGCAGAACTGGAAATACTCAAAGAAGCCCAGTCCGCGAGTCTGGTGGTAGTGCCAGATGTTGAAGTCGGGCACGCGCTCCTCCAGCGGGCCTATGGTTTGGTTCCAGTGGTAAATGTTGTCCAGGCCCTGGCCGTGGCTCATGCAGCCGCCGGGGAAGCGCACGAACTTGGGGTGAAGGTCGGCAATGACCTGGGCCAGGTCGCGGCGCAAGCCGTTCTTGCGGTTCATGAAGGTCTCCTGCGGGAAGAGGCTCACCATGTCTATCTGGGCAATGTTCCTGTCCTTCTTTGGCAACAGCAGCAGGCGGGCGTGGGACTCGGTCTGCGAGGCGGTGAGCACGCACTCATGGCGCTGCCACTCGCGGCTGTTGGCCTTTATGGCGGCCTGTGCCAGGACGGTGCCGTCGGGGGCTATGAGCTGCACGCTGAACTGCTTCCTGCCCTGCACGAAGATGCTGAAGTCATACTGCTTGCCGGCCTCCACGGCAATGCCGTCCCAGCCCTCGTTCCAAAGGCTGTCGTTCCTGAGCAGGGCGTAGTGTGGGTTCTGGGGAGAGAGCGGGTTGTCGCTGGCAATGGTTATTTCCGTGGGCGAGTGCCAGGCGGTGGTGGCGGTCCAGTCGCGGTGGTCGTGGCCGTTGTACTCGAAGTCGCGGTTCTGTATCAGCTCGGCATAGAGACCGCCGTCGGCAGCATAGCTGATGTCCTCGAAGAAGATGCCGATGAGCATCGGGCTTATGGCCTTTTGCTCTGTAGGGCTTACGGTGAGTGTGGCTTCCATGACGGCCGGCAGCGATGCCAGGTTCTGCGGGTCGTCGTGCATCCGCTCGTTGCTCATTCTCCAGTCCTCGGCCTGCTGTTCAAAGTGGGAGCGCAGGCGCGCTGCCTCGCTGGCAGTAACGGCAAACTTCTGGCCCGTCATCTGCTGTCCGTCCACGCTCGCCGTGTCGCGGCGCCACAGCGACTCGTCAACAAATGGCATGGCAATGTCCTCGGAGAAAGTGCGGAAGTCAGTACGGGCAAAGACGCGCCGCGTGTGTCCGCTGCCATCCTTGAAGTATATGTTGAAGCCGTGGTCAATGGCACTTATCACCGGCCTTTGGCACGGGGCGCTGCTAACCCGCGGGTAGTCCTGCGGCCGCCAGTTTACCAGGTCCTGGCTGTAGGCTGCTGCGAAGAGGGGCGAGCGGTCGTTAACCTGGAATACCAGCCGCCACGAGCCGTCGTTGGCGCGGCAGAGCGAGGGGTGGTACATGCGCTTCTCTGCTCCCCAAGTGCCATAGTCGCTGCTGCACAGGCGCCCTATGTGCTGCCAGCCGCTGCTGTCGCGAAGGGCGGCGTGAAGGCCCTCGCGCTCGTTGGGGCTGTAGACGAATATACTGTCGCTGGCCTGCTGGGCGTAAGCTGCAATGCCCTGCATCATGGCGGCGGCAATGAGCAGCGAGCGAGATAGGGGAAGCCATTGCAGAGCTTTTGGCCTTAACTCCTTTAGCTTCTTTAAGTCCTTTAACTCCATACTAACGTAGGTTGAATTGGTTATTAGCTCACAGGCTTTCCACGAATGCCTTGGTTATGTTGAAGCTCTGCTGCGCCACCTTGTTCCAGAAGTCGTGGTACTGCGAGGCGTGGCTGTCGCGCAGCGGCATGTCGCTCACCACGCGGAAGGAGATGAACGGCACGCTGCTCTTGTGGCAGGCCTGCGCTATGGCAGCGCTCTCCATGTCTACGGCGATGGCCTCGGGGAAGAGGTCCACTATCTGCTGCATTTTCTCCTTGGAGTCAACAAACCAGTCGCCCGTCACTATCAGGCCGTGGTGTATGTTGTACTCGCCGCTCACGGCCTTCAGCTCGCGGCTCTTCTGCAGCAGGTAGGGGTCGGCCTCAAAGCGCGGCGGCATGCCCTGCACCTGTCCGTACTGCAGCGACTCGTTCTCGGCCTGGCCGCAGTACACGTCGTGGTAGGCCAGCTGAGTGCTCACCACCACGTCGCGAACATTGACATTCTGGCCGTTGCCTCCGGCGCAGCCCGACGAAATGATGCAGTCGGGGCGGTGCTCGCCTATCATGCGGGCCACACCCAGAGCGGCGTTCACCTTGCCTATGCCGCACTTCTCTACTATGACATTGCTGTCTTTGAACACCTGGCGCAGCTGCTGCAGCTCGCGGTCCATGGCTACTATTACTCCTATCTTCATCTTAGAACAATGATTGGTTTCCGTCGTCAATATGTGTAACTCGGTCGTTAAGCTCGGCCAGCTTGCCGCTGTTCCAGCGGTCGGTAGTGCCAACGAGGTAGCCCGTTATGCGCTGCAGGCGGTCAATGTTGTGGCTGTGGCAGCGCGGACATTCCTTAAGGTCCTGCGTAGCGTTCTCGTAGCCGCAGTCCATGCAGCGGTTGCGGTTGTGGTTCACAGAGCCGTAGCCCATGTTCAGGCGGTCCATCATGTCCACTACGCTCATGATGACCTGCGGGTTGTGGGTGGCGTCGCCGTCAATCTCCACGTAGAAGATGTGGCCACCGCGCGTCAGGTCGTGGTAGGGGGCCTCCACCTCTGCCTTGTGGCGGGCCGAGCACTTGTAGTACACGGGCACGTGGTTCGAGTTGGTGTAGTAGTCGCGGTCGGTGATGCCCTTTATGCTGCCGAAATCCTTGCGGTCGCGCTTGGTGAAGCGGCCGGCCAGGCCCTCGGCCGGCGTGGCCAGCACAGAGTAGTTGTGGTGGTAGCGATCGCAGAAGTCGTTAACCCGGTCGCGCATGTAGGTCACTATGCGCAGGCCCAGCTCCTGGGCTTCCTCGCTCTCGCCGTGGTGCTTGCCGATGAGGGCCACGAGACACTCTGCCAGGCCTATGAAGCCTATGCCGAGCGTGCCCTGGTTGATGACGTTCTCAATGGTTTCGTTCGGTTTCAGCTTGTCGCCGCCTATCCAGAGGCTTTTCATCAGCAGGGGGAACTGCTTGGCGAGGGCCGTCTTCTGGAATTCGTAGCGGTCGTGCAGCTGCTGAGCCGTAACCTCCAGTATGTGGTCAAGGGAGGCAAAGAACTGTCCTATGCGCTGCTCCTTGTCCTCAATCTTCATGCACTCCAGGGCCAGACGCACAATATTAATAGTAGAGAACGACAGGTTGCCGCGGCCAATGCTGGTCTTGGGCCCGAAGCGGTTTTCGAACACACGGGTGCGGCAGCCCATTGTTGCCACCTCGTGCTCGTAGCGCAGGGGGTCGTCGGGCCGCCACTCGTCGGTCTGGTTGAAGGTGGCATCAAGGTTGAGGAAGTTGGGGAAGAAGCGCCGCGCCGTGACTTTGCAGGCCAGTTGGTAGAGGTCGAAGTTGCGGTCCTCGGGCAGGTAGTTCACTCCGCGCTTCTTCTTCCATATCTGTATGGGGAAGATGGCTGTCTCGCCGTCGCCCACGCCCTCGTAGGTAGAGAGCAGTATCTCGCGCATGATGCAGCGGCCCTCGGCGCTGGTGTCGGTGCCGTAGTTTATAGATGAGAACACCACCTGGTTGCCGCCGCGCGAGTGTATGGTGTTCATGTTGTGGATGAAGGCCTCCATGGCCTGGTGCACGCGTCCCACGGTCTTGTTCATGGCATGCTGGCGCACGCGGTCCAGTCCCTTCAGGCCGTCGAGCGGCTGCTTCAGGTAGTCCATGAGCGGCTCGTCGTAGAGCTGCGAGTAGTCCTCGCCGTTCAGCTCTTCCAGGCACTTCAGCTCCTCCTGGTACGTAAGGCGCACGAAGGGAGCCAGGTAGAAGTCAAAGGCCGGTATGGCCTGCCCGCCGTGCATCTCGTTCTGTGCGCATTCCATTGAGATGCATGCCAGCACCGAGGCCGTCTCTATGCGCTTGGCGGGGCGGCTGGCGCCGTGGCCGGCAATGAAGCCGCAGTTCAGGATGTGGTCTAAGGGGTGCTGCACGCAGGTGAGCGACTTAGTGGGGTAGTAGTCCTTGTCGTGGATGTGCAGCAGGTTCTGCTTCACGGCCTCGCGTGCATCGTCGCTGAGCAGGTAGTCGTCTACGAAGGGCTTGGTGCTCTCCGAGGCAAACTTCATCATCATGCCGGCCGGCGTGTCGGCGTTCATGTTGGCATTCTCGCGCGTGATGTCGTTCGACTTCACGTTGACTATGTCGAGGAAGATGTCGCGCGTCTTGGCCTTGCGGGCAATGGAGCGCTGGTTGCGGTAGGCAATGTACCGCTGTGCCACGTCCTTGCGGCTTGACTTCATCAGCTCCATTTCCACGGCATCCTGGATTTCCTCCACGCTCATCTGGGGGTTGCCGCGCTGTGCCACGTGGTCGGTGATGAGTCCAAGCAGGCGCTCGTCCTCGCCTTTGTCGGTGGCCATCATGGCCTTGCGTATGGCGGCCATGATTTTCTGCTCGTTGAAGCCCACAATGCGCCCGTCGCGCTTTACTACAGTCTGTATCATTTTTTCTTTGCTATTGCTTTTAGTTTTTTGATGTAAACGGACTGCAAAGTTAATACTTTTATCCTTAAGGGAGCTATAAGGCTGGCACCTTTTTGTGGTTAAAAATTGTCAAACTCCTTTCTGATAAAGATATATCTCAGCGATTTTCATAATCGTTTTTTTGCATAATAGGTTGTCAGGTAGCTACCTGACAACCTATTATGCAAAAAAGTAGTATTAACCACATTTATCACCTTTATCAATTCGAGAATTATAGAGTTTCTCGTGTGTAACAAATCTCGAACTGGCTCCCCTTGACGGATGTATTCGTCAAAGTTCAAGTATAGTTCCTTTATGTTTATCTCGCTCATATCTTGTTCTTTTCTTATATTCTTAATAACGTCTATCTTCGTTGCTTTATTATCGTTTCAGACGCTCCTGTCACTCTTTAGCCTGCTTCTTCATGTACTGTTGCCATACTCATGAGTAAGCCTGAAACAGCCTATAGTATAGCTATATCTTGTCTAAAGTATGGATAGAGTTTGCCTATACTAAAATCTTCACGTTATTACATACCTTCATTCTGTGATTTCGTCCTTCGAATACACTAAAATATTTCGTCAATTCCAAAAGATATATTAAGAGCTAAGAAGAAGGTATGACCACAGGTTCGCTGACAGTTCTGTTTGAAGATTCTTTCTGGATTGGACTGTTCGAGATAATCGACCAGATGGGGCTGCGTGCTTGCAAAGTTACGTTTGGAGCAGAGCCAACAGAAAAGGAGGTGATGGAGTTTATCGATAAAAACTGGAATCGCCTCCAATTCAGTCAGGCTGTTGAAGTTCCTGTCGAATTAGAAAAAGCTAAGGTTAATCCCAAGAGACGGCTTCGCGAGGCCAAAAAGCAAACGCAATCACAAGGCATCGGAAGCAAATCTCAACAAGCTCTGAAGTTGCAACAGGAACAATCATCATTGGTGGTTTCCGCTATTAGGTCTGCATAGCCCATGATGGAAGTCAATGGCGAGCGCAAGTCATGACTCACGGTGAGCATCATATTCTGTCGAAGGGTGAGCAGTTCCTCGTTATGACGATTGCTCTGCTCTAACAGCATCTTATTTCTGTGACTCTTATTAGCGTCACGATGAAACAGCCAGTAGAAGATTAAGGCAAGGATAAATGCAGCAAATCCAAACCACATCACCAGATGCAGGGTTTCCCGCTGATGGGACATGAGATGTGTGGAGCCAAACTTGCGCATCTGCGAATCCTCTTCATTGAATTCACTCGCAAGCTGGGTTATCTTCTCATTGATCAGGCTCTCCTTCCTTACAAGGTCTTCCATGTGCTGGAACAGCTGATTGGCACTGCGCTCTTGTGACTGTTGGATGTCCGTTGCTAACGATGTCAATATTCTGTCCGTCTGCTGTCTGGCACGGTTCAATGCCTGTTGGTTCTCTGCCTCGGTCTTGGCATTGGCTTTCTTTTTGCTTTTCAGCCAGCCGAACATGCCAGTAGTCTTGTGACGATTCTCCTTCAGGTTCTCGCTGACCTCGTCTGTCAGTTGCTGGTTGGCACGGTTTGCCTGACGGATGATCTGCGGCATCTTCTGCTGCATCAGTCCGCTTATGTCCCTCAGTTGCTCCAAATCCTGGTGGATGGCAAGCAGATAGCCTTTCTTCTCGCTGACGAGTTGCTTGATTCCCTTCACTCGTCTCACTTGTGCCGTGTCAGGTATCGTCATAATCATGGAGTC
>JAFTAR010000029.1 GCA_017455495.1 Prevotella sp. | reverse complement strand
TCGTAACCGTAATACACCTCTCCGGACAGAGAGTTCATGCACGTCACTCTTCCCATCATGCCATTGGCCATCATATTCAGTGTACACATCTTTACTGATGCAGGATCAAGGTCTGCCCCCTCAAAGTACATAAGCTTCGTTTTATCTGCTTCGCCCCACAGAGACAGGAGCGTCCTGCCACTCCCGCATGCCTGGTCCATTCCTACGCTGTAGTCGGTAGGGAGGAGTTTCGCTGTTACGTCTGTCAGGGCCTTAGGCGTGAAGAACTGCCCCATGCTCGATGCCTTGCTCTTCACTTGAAAAAGCTGCTCGTAGAGGCTGCCGAAGAAATCATAGCTCCCATGCTGGTCAATCCCGTCGGCAGTCAACGTCAGCCACCTTTGCATGCATGCATACCATGGACTATTCATGCGCTCCCTGAAGATCTGGCCATAGTTGAATTTATGGCTGATGAGGTTATCGACAAGGAACGTGTCGATGAAGAAATCCATCATGTCATAAAAGCACGTCGTCGCATCGCTGTGTGTTTCACGCGCTTGCTTCTCTATTGTCTTAACCACCTCTTTCATTACCAGTCAACTGATTTATTAAAGTCTCTTCGTTTTTCTTCGTAGCTTTTCTGTAGATAGAGACGTGTCGTGTCAACGCTGCCGTGCCCCAGCAGGTCAGCGAGTTCAACGACATCTTTGGTTTTCTTCAGATACATCTTCGCGAAGAAGTGCCGGAAGGCGTGCGGATGAAGTTTCCGTTTGTCGATGCCGGTCTTCTCCGCAAACGTCTTCAGCATGTATCTAATGCCTTCTTTGCTCAAGGGCACACCATACCTGTTCAAGCACACAAGCCCCGTTTTCCCCTTAGCCTCCTGTTGGAGACGCTTCTGGAAGAAGAACCTACGGTACTTATCACCCTTGCCGCTCAGCACTACGTTCCCCTGCTGTATATGCTCGTAGGTGAACTGCGTCAGCTCTGAGACACGTGCGCCTGTCGTGCCGAGCAGTCTCACTATAAAGGCGTATTTCGGGTTGTGTCCGTCGAGGTAGTCAAGCAGAGTGTTATACTCCTTCTCTGTCGGCACGTTCTCGGTATTGAGCGTCTTCTGAATCTTTGGACGCTTTATCCTGACAGGCTTGCGCAGGTATTCACCCAGCCTCTCCAGTGCCGTTATCCTGAGTCTGACTGTCTTGGGCGACTTGCCCTCGTTCCCCAGCTGAGCTATGTACCGGCGGCAGTTGTCCTGCGTGAATTCGTCAAAATAGCTGAAGTAGTCAGACAGGCCAGTGGAATAAATGCGTAGGGTATTGGGCGAATATTCCCTCTCGTTCTGGAGATACAGCAAGAATCCGTTGATGATCTCGCTTTGCCTTACCTCCCGTCTCTCCATGCTTGCCTCAGACTTTTTCTTTGAACCGCCAGTCTTCGGGAGTTGGCGGTATCCCACCCCCATAAATGCGAGGAGGTGCAGCACGCCGTCTGTGGTCCACGGATAGAATACCAAATGTTCCGCCCGCTCTTTCAGAAACTTGCGGTATCCCCGCTTGTTTAGGTCGTAGGGGCTGTTCAGGTAATATAATGCCGCGCACAGCCGCTTGCCCCGTATGTCATAGTTTGATTTCGACTCGCTCAGATAGAGCGAGTATTTTATGTAAACATCTTTTCTATCGTCAGTCATAAAAGGTATGATTTTAAAAGAAAAAGAAACGGCGGCTTCCGTTGCGTAAGACAGGGAACAGTCCTTGCCAGACACCTACCGCGCCGAAGCGCAGGGATTAGCGTCCATGACTACGCTGCCTGGCAGCATTCTGTTCTCTAACAAGTCTTTCTTCATAATTGCATAAATTTAAGTGTGAATAAAACATAAAAACCTAACTCTGACATGAACATTGCTAACATATCACACCCACCTCCAGACGCCTCTGACGGGGAATCACGCAGTCATAAATCAAAACCTTGAAGCCGCCGTTCTGTCCGTTATTCCAGATCGCTGTCCCTGCCGAACACGTTGTCTATCTCAGCCAGCAAGGACTTCTTATGCCTTTCCATGTAGTCACATGACGCGACCATGCAAGCGAAACACAAGGCAGCCATCACCCAGCTTCCGAGGGCTGCTGCCATACACATCAGCACGAGGCTGACCGTGAAAACCATAGTAACTAATAATGCTCTCATTTTTATATATGATTTAGTTTGACATTTTCGTTGAAAAACCAGCCCGACCTTCACAGGCAAGGCTGGAAAAGAATACAATTTTGTGTAATTAAGGATATAAAAAAAGCAAATAAGTCTTAGTAAAGGAGAGGCGTTGCCACCTCTCCACGGGCCTTTGTCGGACGCCTTTGGGCTTCTGTGGTGGGACATTGAAGTGCTCCCCGTGGAGGAATCGAACCTCCGCTCATACTCATCATCAGCGGCTGACTGCTCCATTTACCAGCTTTACGGGGAGGTGGCTTCCGACGACCACTTATCTTGCACCCAGAGCAGGAGTCGAACCTGCGCTCACTCTCAGTATTACTTGCCCGTTGCTCCTGCGGATGGTGGTAGGTTTCCTCCGTGGCATCGCTGCTCACGGCATCCGTTTACGGGTCTTTTCTGGGTGTTGGGTCGGATTTCAGCGTGAATCCTCCATCGGTTTCCATTCCGAGGACCGTTACTTGTACCCCGTGCAGGAATCGAACCTGCGCTCATCCAAGTCTTCAGCGCAACCCTTTCGGGCTACCTTTATTCCAATGCTGGTTGCTCCGTTTACCAGCTTTACGGGGCAGGTGCAGCCCGAAGGCTGCAAGACATATTTATTAAGCGTTTACTAATTGTTGCCCAAGCTCTTTTTCTTTTGCCTTGCATCATCAAAGTTAGAATCATAACAGGCGTGAGGTCTTTCACCTCCCCGTGTCCTTTGCACGGTAATTAGTTCAACAATCAGTAAAATGGCTCGCCAGCCATCGTACCCCTGCAAGGAGTCGAACCTTGCTTCTTCCTAATGTTAGTTGTCTATATCCGAGCCGACGTAGGCAGGGGCGTGTTTTTTATCATATTCTTCAAGTGCTTTAGCCAGCCTTTCGTACCTCTCTTTCTGCCGCTTCCCGTCAAGGCCGCTCAGCCTTGCAAAGAAGTAATATCCGAGTGCGTGGCTGATTGTGCGCACGAGTTTCCTTCTGTATTCCATGTGCCCAATGAAGGAATCGAACCTTCGCTCATTGAAACATTTTAGGACATTCCATTTCTGGAAGACGAAACATTCATGCCAGTTGCTCCGTTTACTGGCTTTATTGGGCGTAGTGGCGGTGCTATTCCCCGCCAGTCAACGGTTTAAGGGCTTCCCGTTGCCTATCGTAAAAAGAAAAAGCGTCGATGAAAACCACGCCTATCTTCACAGACGGACGTGGTAAGAATTAATCGATAAAAAAATAAAGCTTATCTTTAATCAAAGTGGCATGTCATCTTCCTCGCATCACGGCAATGCTTCAGGACGTCGCCTGCGTTGCACTGCCACTTGCCGTTCTGTGCGCCGCTGGGCTTCTCCATCCGTACCTTGCCGCACACGATGAGGTCCGCGAGCCTGCCCCTGCCGCCAACGATGCGGGCAGCCTCCGTCTTGCTGAACGTCCTCCCTGACATCACGGCGAGGATATTGTCCAGAAGGATCTGCGTGACTTGCATAGTACCTCAACTTCCCGTTGAGCTCATAGATCATGAGCAGCGGGTCACCTTGCACGTCTTCTCGGCAAGGTTCTTTCGAAACGACCACTTGGAGCCGTTGGCACGCTCCATGCTCAGGTAG
>JAFTAR010000028.1 GCA_017455495.1 Prevotella sp. | reverse complement strand
CCGTGTTAACGTCTCGCTGGTGGGCTCTGGCGACGTGGACGTGAAGCATGTGAAGACTCTGTGGGCAGGCGCGCAGGTTCGTTTGTCTATATTCCCAAGGGCGTTCGCTGCCCTATGGAGCTGAGCAGCTATTTCCGCATCAACGCCCGCAACACCGGCCAGTTTGAGCGCACGCTCATCGTGGCCGACGACGACAGCTACGTCAGTTACCTTGAAGGCTGTACCGCCCCCATGCGCGACGAGAACCAGCTGCATGCCGCCATAGTGGAGATAATTGTCAACGACCGTGCCGAGGTGAAGTACTCTACGGTGCAGAACTGGTATCCAGGCGACGAGCAGGGGCGCGGCGGAGTGCTCAACCTTGTCACCAAGCGCGGACTGCTGGCCGGCGAAGGCTCAAAGCTGTCATGGACTCAGGTGGAGACGGGCAGCGCCATAACCTGGAAGTATCCTTCCTGCATACTCAAGGGCGACAACAGCACCGCCGAGTTCTACTCGGTGGCCGTTACCAACAACTACCAGGAGGCCGACACCGGCACGAAGATGATTCACCTGGGGGCCAACACCAAGAGCACCATCATCTCGAAGGGCATATCAGCCGGACACTCGCAGAACAGCTACCGCGGACTGGTGCGTGCCGCTGCCACCGCCGAGGGTGCAAGAAACTACTCCTCGTGCGACTCTCTGCTCTTGGGCAGCGAGTGCGGTGCCCACACCTTCCCCTATATGGACATCCAGAACCCCACGGCAATAGTGGAGCACGAGGCCACCACGTCGAAGATAAGCGAGGAACAGCTCTTCTACTGCCAGCAGCGGGGCATTCCGCAGGAGCAGGCCGTGAGCCTCATCGTGGGCGGATATGCTCGCGAGGTGCTGCAGAAGCTGCCCATGGAGTTTGCCGTGGAGGCACAGAAGCTGCTCAGCGTGTCTCTTGAGGGAACGGTGGGGTGAGAAACATAATATACTATATATGGAACAGACAGTAACGATACGCTGCAAGAACAACGGCAGCACAATAGAGGTGCCAATGGGCAGCACGCTGGAAGAGGCTGCCGCCATGCTGGGCTTCAGCATGGACTACGGGCCGTACATAGCCCATGTGAACAACAAAGTGGAGGGCATGCACTTCAGAATATACAAGCCAAAGGACGTGGAGTTCATGGGGCTGGAGTCCACTTCGGGCCTTCGCACGTACACGCGTACATTATTCTTTATATTGTGCAAGGCGGCCCACGACCTGTGGCAGGACTGCTGGGTGGCCATTGACATTCCCGTGTCTAACGGTTACTTCGTAGACCTGAGGCTCGGCAGGCCCATAACCCTCGAAGATGCCGGACTGCTGCGCCGCCGCATGCAGGAAATCATTGACGCGGCCATTCCCATCCATCGCCACGAGGTGACAACGGCCGAGGCAGTCCAGATGTTCCGCGATGCTGGCTCCATGTCGAAGGTGAGGCTCCTTGAAAACCAGGGCACCTTGTACACCACCTACTACTCGCTCGACTCCTACAACGACTACTTCTACGGTGCCATGCTCACCAACACCAGCCATATACATCTCTTCGGACTGGAGAAATACTACGACGGCCTGCTGCTCAGGCTCCCCTCGCAGAAGAACCCCACCGAGCTGGGCGAGCTGCTCATGCAGGACAAGATGTTCTCTATCTTCAAGGAGCACCACCGCTGGCAGGACATACTGGGCCTGCGCACCGTGGGCGACCTGAACCACGCCATAGAGAACGGCTACTCCTCACAGCTAATACAGCTTGGCGAGGCCCTGCAGGAGAAGAAGATTTCGCAGATTGCCGACGACATTGCCCGCCGCAAGGGCATACGCCTGGTGCTAATAGCCGGGCCGTCGAGCAGCGGCAAGACCACCACCTGCAAGCGCCTCAGCGTGCAGCTGGCCGTGAACAGCATCAAGCCGGTAAACATATCGCTCGACGACTACTTCGTTGACCGCGACAACACACCGCGCGACGAAACAGGCGACTACGACTTCGAGCACCTGCACGCCCTGAACCTTGACCTCTTCAACGAGCAGCTCAACGCGCTCTTCAGGGGCGAGGAGGTGGAGCTGCCGCGCTATGACTTCCCCACCGGCAAGTCCATGATGAGCGGCAAGAAGCTGCGCCTTGAGGATGATGCCGTGCTCGTCATTGAGGGCATACACGCCCTCAACCCCGAGCTGACGGCCCACCTGCCGCAGGAGTACATCTACCGTGTCTATGCCTCGGCCCTGACCACCCTGCTCCTTGACAACCACAACTATGTGCCCACCACCGACAACCGCCTCCTGCGCCGCATAATACGCGACTACAAGTACCGTGGAGTAAGCGCCCGCGAGTCCATTCGCCGCTGGCCAAGTGTGAGGAAGGGCGAGAACCGCTGGATCTTCCCCTACCAGGAGAAGGCCGACCAGATATTCAACACGGCGATGATATTCGAGCTGGCCGTCATCAAGAGTCAGGCAGAGCCTCTCCTTGAGCAGGTCCACGAAGACTGCCCTGAGTATGCCGAGGCCTACCGCCTGCTTAAGTTCCTCCGCTACATCAAGCCCATACCCATGGACCAGATTCCCCCCACGTCGCTACTGAGGGAGTTCCTTGGCGGGTCGTCGTTCACGTATTAACGGCGGTTTGGCTGCTGCCTTGCTGCCTGTCGGCGGGCAAACCGCCGACCACACTCAATCACGAAGCCTAAAGTATAACCGTCTAATTGTCTAAATGTCTAATTGTCTAAATGTCAAAATGTCAAAATGTCTAAATGTCTAAATGTCTAATTGTCTAAATGTCTAAATGTCTAAATGTCTAAATGTCTAAATGTCAAAAGTCAAATAGTCTAAAAGTCAAAAAATGGAGATAATCACCAACCAGCACTTTGAGGGCGAGCGTCCTCTCTTCGAGCGCCACGGCTTGCGCCTGGAGAATGTAACAATAGGCGACGGCGAGAGCGCCATAAAGGAATGTTCCGACATTGAGGCCGTTGGCTGTCACCTCTGGGGCAAGTACCCCTTCTGGCATGTGCACCGCTTTACCATCGACGACTGCCAGTTTGATGCCGGCGCACGCTCCGCCCTGTGGTACAGCTCGCACCTCACCATGCGCAACACCCGCATTGACGGTCCCAAGATGTTCCGCGAGATGAGCGACCTCAAACTTCAGAACGTTGTCATCAACGATGCCGACGAGACCTTCTGGCGCTGCCGCGACATAGAGGCCGAGAACCTGGAGCTTCACGACGGCACCTATCCCTTCATGTTCTGCGAGAACGTTAAGATAAAAAAGCTGAAGAGCGACTCGAAGTACGTGTTCCAGTACTGCAAGAACGTAGAGATAGACCAGGCCAGCATCACCACCAAGGACAGCTTCTGGGAGTGCGAAAACGTTACCATAAGCAACTCCGTGCTCGACGGCGAGTACCTGGCCTGGCACTCCAAGAACGTGCGCCTTGTGAACTGCCACCTTGCGGGCGAGCAGCTGCTATGCTATGCCGACCATGTGGTGCTGGAGAACTGCACCTTCGACCCTGCCTGCGACCGCGTCTTTGAGTACAGCCATGTACATGCCGACATACGCGGACATATAGAGAACATAAAGAACCCCACCACCGGACATATCATTGCCGACTCCATTGGCAGCGTTACCATAGACCGCAACATCAAGCAGCCTGCCGACTGTGTAATCGAGCTTAGACACCAGCACTAATCAATAAAGTGCTACTGGTGCTACTGGCGCTACTGGTGCTACTCGCCACTGATAGTCAGTGAGTTAGCGGTAGCACCATCTTTGTACAACCCGCTACTGGGGCACTGCATCATCGTGGGGAGCCACCGCATAATCATGGGGAGGCTCCCCACGATAATGCGGTGGCTCCCCACGCTACATAGAGGCTTTGGTAGCGCCGGTAGCACCAGTAGCACCATCGTTTGCATATAATAGATATATGCTGCAACGTATAATACTGCTACCAAAGACCAATCTGTGTTAAAATGTCAATGTAATTCTGCTGTTTTCTTTTGTTTCTCTTACTTATTTTGTAACTTTGCAGCCATCTATCGAAACCTCAAAAGCAAATATGGATAATAACAGATACAGACCCATCCCCCGGCAAAAAGAAGAGAAAGAGAAGTCCGGCCTGTGTCTCTTTGAGTGGGCCATACTGGTCTACACGGCCTTTACCCTTGTACTGATGGCGCTGTGGTGGAATCAACTGGTTAATCCCGTGCCAATGCTCTTGGGCAGGGCCGGGGCTGTGGCCGCGACGGTGTGCCTGTGGCTGGTGTACAGGCGTTGGCCCTCGCGCTGGACCATGGTGCTGCGCGTGGTAGCGCCGCTTTGCATGCTGGGGTGGTGGTATCCCGACACGTACGAGCTGAACCGCTTTGCCCTGAATCTTGACCACGTCTTTGCCGGCATAGAGCAGCAGTGCTTCGGTTGCCAGCCTGCGCTGGTGCTGAGCCGGGACTACTCTTCGCCCGTAATCAGTGAGCTGCTGTGCTTAGGCTATTTCAGCTATTTCCCAATGATAGCCGCCCTAACCTTCTGGTACTTTCTGAAGCGCTATGAGCGCCTGGCCTACGCTGCCTTCGTCGTTTTGGGCTCGTTCTTCCTTTTCTATGTCATCTTTATCTTCCTCCCCGTGGCCGGTCCCCAGTTCTACTATGCCGCCGTCGGCACCGACCAGATAGCCCAGGGAGTGTTTCCCGACATAGGCCATTACTTCCTTGACCACCAGGAGTCGTTGCCCATACCTGGTGCCGAGGGCGGCCTGTTCCACCACCTTGTACAGTTCACCCACAATGCCGGCGAGCGGCCCACGGCCGCCTTCCCCTCAAGTCATGTGGGCATCTCCGTGGTGCTGTTGTGGCTGGCATGGGAGTCGCGTTCGAAGTGGCTCTTCACTCCGCTGCTTGTGCTCACGGTGCTCATGTTCTTTGCCACTTTCTATATCCAGGCCCACTACGCCATTGATGCCATTGCTGGCCTCTTCGTTGGCACACTTATGTATTTCCTGCTGAAAAAGGTGTATTGGAAAGCTATGTCGCACTGTCTCCAGACTATTAAACTTTCTTAAAGAAAAGTAGTTTTTCGGCATTTTGTTTTGCAGGTATTGGAAAACTGTGTACTTTTGTAGTGTACTACAGAAGTAGTGCACCGTCACGGCAACTCAACAAAACCCTATAACCATGATAGAAATCAACGACTTGACATTTCGCTACTCAGGAGGTTTGCAGCCTGTGTTCAGCGACTTCAGCATGCAGCTGCCCGAGGGGCGCATCTATGGTCTCTTAGGCAAGAACGGCACTGGCAAGAGCACACTGCTCTACCTGCTGGCTGGCTTGCTCCGTCCCAAGGGCGGTAGCGTAAAGGTGGACGGCATGGAGGCCTTCCTCCGCCAGCCGGAGATGCTGGGCGAGATATTCCTGGTGCCCGAGGAGTTCGACCTGCCGTCGCTTCCCCTGGCCGACTACCTTAACATAAACAAGCCCTTCTATCCCCGCTTCAGCGAGGATGTCCTCAACCGTTGCCTTGAGGCCTTCGAGCTTCCGCGCGACCTCCACCTTGGTCGCCTGTCCATGGGTCAGAAGAAGAAGGTGTTCATGAGTGTTGCCCTGGCAGCCGGCACAAAGTTTCTTCTCATGGACGAGCCTACCAACGGCATGGACATACCCTCGAAGAGCCAGTTCCGCAAGGTTGTTGCTGAGGGCATGAGCGAGGGTCGCACTATCATCATCTCCACCCATCAGGTGCACGACGTGGAGCAACTGCTCGACCACATTCTCATACTCTCCGTGCGCCAGCTGCTGCTCAACATGAGCATCAGCGACATAACCAGCCGCTTCTGCTTCGAGGTGCGCCAGCCGCAGCAGATGGACCAGACGGTAATCTATGCCGAGCCGTCAATCATGGGCAACTTCGTGGTGAGCCACCGCACGGAGGGCAGGCCAGAGACACTGGTGAGCCTGGAACTATTGTTTAACGCTGTAAACCAAGGACTGATAAAATGAAAAACTTCCAGTTCAACCGCTTCAAGCAGGTGATGCGATGGACCCTGCTCACCGAGAAGCGCTCCATGATAGTCATCGCCATAGCCTGCACGGCAGCGCCGCTTATGATTCAGCTCTTTTCCAGCTTCTCGCTGTTAAGTCCGTTAGAGCCTCAAAGCAGTGACTCAATAGATGTTGCAATGACATTCTGCACCATTGGATTCTCGGTGGTGTGCTGCTTCTTTGCCTCGCGCCTATGCTCCAACGCCAGCAGCAGCCGCCAAAGGGCCGTGGCGCTGATGCTGCCCGCCTCGAAGAGCGAGAAGTTCCTGGCGCGCGTTGTGCTCTGCTTCGTCATTCTGCCGGTCATAGCCATGGCAGGAAACTGTGTGGCAACGGTATTGCGCCTGCTGCTTGAACTGCTGGCTGGCCACTACTCCGTATATGCCGGCTGGAACTCGCTCTTCGCCATGTTCACACACACAGAAATATCCGTCTACTTACTTGAGCTTTGGGTGTTGTCGCTCTTCATGCTCGGAGGCGTGTTCTTCCGCAGGGTGCCCTTCCTCTGGACATGGGGATTGTCAAGCCTGTTGTTTGGCATATTCAACACGCTGGCAGCCCTGTTCCTCATGCTGAACGTGGATAATTACGACCGCATGGAAAGCTTCTTCACCGTAGTTCAGTACGCCGGATATATCGTGCTGCCTGTCCTCACCGTGTTCAATGTGTGGATGTCGTACCGCCTGTACTGCCGACTGCAGGTTGTTCAAAACAGAGTTTTCAATATTTAGCCAATGATGTTCAGCACCGACAAACCCATTTTCCAGCAGATAGCCGACCGCCTTGCCGACGAAATCCTTGCCGGCCGCTATGGCGACGATGACCGCGTGCCCAGCGTGCGCGAGTATGCCGTGATGCTTGAGGTGAACACCAACACTGCCGTGAAGGCCTACGAGCTTCTCTCGCGCGAGAACATTATATATAATAAGCGCGGCATGGGCTACTTTGTCACCCCCGGAGCGCGCCAGCAGGTTCTCAGCGACCGCCGCGAGGCTTTCCTCAACCAGCAGCTGCCCGAGATGTTCCGCCAGATGCGCCTCTTGGGTCTCGGTCTCAAAGACATTGAGCAAGCATGGCAGAAAGAATAAACCTCAAATCTCAATTCTCAAACCTCAAATCCCCTTGATCCACTTAGAGAACATAAACAAGACCTACCAGGGCGCGCAGCCCCTGCACGTGCTGAAGGGCATCAACCTTGACATAGGGGCGGGAGAGTTCGTCAGCATAATGGGGGCCAGCGGCTCGGGCAAGAGCACGCTGCTCAACATCCTGGGCATCCTTGACAACTACGACGAGGGCATCTACCAGCTTGGCGGGGTTCTCATCAAGGACCTCTCTGAGCGCAAGGCCGCCGAGTATCGCAACAAGATGATAGGCTTCATCTTCCAGAGCTTCAACCTGATAGGCTTCAAGACCGCCGTTGAGAACGTGGAGCTGCCGCTGTTCTACCAGGGCGTGAGCCGCCGCAAGCGCCACCAGCTGGCCATGGAATACCTGGAGCGCCTGGGGCTGAAGGACTGGGCCGCCCACTATCCCAACGAGATGAGCGGCGGCCAGCGGCAGCGCGTGGCCATTGCCAGGGCACTAATCACAAAGCCGCAAATCATACTGGCCGACGAGCCTACCGGCGCCCTTGACTCAAAGACCTCGGTAGAGGTGATGCAACTGCTGAAGGACCTCAACGCCGAGGAGAAGATAACGCAGGTCATCGTTACCCACGACCCAAACGTGGCCAGCCAGACCAACCGCATCATCCGCATAAAGGACGGAGTGATAGAGCCTCACCCCCAGCCCCTCTCCAAAGGAGAGGGGAGTATATAGAACCGACAATAGAATTACACAATTACAGATTTGTTGGAGGAGGGCAGAATGAGCAACTATGAATGAGATCTGGCAGACAGTAAGGCGCAACAAGCTGCGCACAGGGCTTACCGGCTTCGCCGTGGCATGGGGCATCTTCATGCTCATAGTGCTGCTTGGCGCCGGCAACGGGCTCATTAATGCACAGCTGAAGCAGAGCGACCGCTTCCTGAGCAACTCAATGGTGGTGTTCGGAGGGTGGACGTCGAAGCCCTACAACGGCCTGAAGGAAAACCGCGACATACGCCTGCATGAGAGCGACATAAGGACCACCGGCCAGGAGTTTGCCGGCGTCATTGACAACGTGGGCGCACAGTATCGTGCCAACGTCACCGTAAGCCTGGGTCAGCAGTACCTGAACACCGACCTCTGCGGCGTCTATCCCAACCACACCCAGATTGACAAGGTGCGCATGCTCTACGGCCGCTTCATCAACGACATCGACCTCCGCGAGAAGCGCAAGGTCATAGTGCTGAGCGACAAGCAGGCCGGGGAGCTGGCTGCCGTCCCGTATGTTGCGACTCAGTCGCAACAAACTGAACAGCTCATTGGCCGCTATGTCAACGTGGGAGCCTTTGCCTTCCAGGTGGTGGGCATATACAAGGAGAACGAGAACGGCCGCGCCGATGCCTTCAGCAGCTACACCACCATAAAGAGCATATACGGTGCCAGCACCGACGATGCCGGGCGCATAGAGTTCACCTTCCACGGCCTTGACACCGAGGCCGCCAACGAGGCCTTCGAGGCCGACTACCGCGCACGCATAAACAGCGCCCACCAGGCTGCTCCCGACGACGAGAGCGCCATCTGGCTATGGAACCGCTACACCCAGAACATGCAGATGCAGAAGGGCATCGGCATCATTCAGACTGCCCTGTGGATAATTGGTCTGCTCACGCTGCTGTCAGGCATAGTGGGGGTGAGCAACATCATGCTCATCACCGTGAAGGAGCGAACCCACGAGTTCGGCATTCGCAAGGCCATTGGAGCTAAGCCTTGGAGCATACTGAAGCTCATCATCACCGAGAGCATCATCATCACCACCATCTTCGGATACATAGGCATGCTTCTCGGCATAGGGGCCAACGAGTGGATGAACGCCACCATTGGCCACACCCAGGTGGACGCCGGCCTCTTCAAGGCCACCATGTTCGTTGACCCCACCGTGGGCCTTGACGTGTGCATCAATGCCACCCTCGTCATCATCATTGCAGGCACCATGGCCGGGCTTATTCCCGCCATGAAGGCCAGCCGCATAAGACCCATAGAAGCACTGAGAGCAGAATGAGAATAGACCTTGACACCTACCACGAGATTATAAATACCCTGACCCGCAACAAAGCCAGGAGCTTCCTCACCGGCTTCGGCGTGTTCTGGGGTGTCTTCATGCTCATTGCACTCATTGGCGGCGGACAGGGGCTTAAGGAACTGCTCAACCAGAACTTCGAGGGCTTTGCCACCAACAGCGCCATGGTTTGGGCTCAGCCTACGACAAAGGCATACAAAGGCCTGCGCAAAGGCCGCTACTGGAACATGGACTACAACGACGTGCAGAGGGTGAAGAACCGCGTGCCAGAACTTGACGTGGTGACTCCGCTGCTGTTCTCCAACGGCGGCACGGCCTACGCCGGCGACCGCAAGAGCACCGTGGGCATAGACGGCGTGATGCCCGACTATGCCGACATCAGCGGGCCAAAGATGCGCTACGGCCGGTACCTCAACGACATGGACCTGGCGCAGCGCCGTAAGGTGTGCGTCATTCAGAAAAAGACATACAAGGACCTGTTCCCGGAGGGCGGCGACCCCTGCGGCCGCTTCATACGCATAGACTCCATGTACTACCAGGTGGTAGGCGTTGACTACAGCAATGCCGAGGGAATGAGCTTCGGCTCGGAGCCAGGCACCACCGTGCTGCTGCCCATAACGCTGATGCAGCAAACCTACAACCGCGGCTCGCAGGTGGACATGCTGGCCTTTACGGGTCGCAAGGGTGTGGTGATGAGCACACTGGCGCCGCGCATCCGCGAGACCATCGCCAGGGCCCACTCCGTTGACCCCACCGACGAGCAGGGAGTGATGCTGTTCAACACTGAGGTGCTCTTTCAGATGCTCGACAGCCTCTTCCGCGGTGTCAACTTCCTCATCTGGCTTGTGGGCTTGGGCACGCTACTGGCAGGAGCCATCGGTGTGAGCAACATCATGATGGTCACCGTGCGCGAGCGGACAACGGAGATAGGCATACGCCGCGCCATAGGAGCCACGCCGGCAAACATCCTCCGCCAGATCATCTCCGAGAGCATAGTGCTGACACTCGTGGCCGGCATGAGCGGAATAATCTTCGCCGTGCTCATACTCCAGATGCTGGAGATGGGCAACACCGAGGACGGCATTGTCAGCGCCCACTTCCAGGTGGACTTCTGGACGGCCATACTGGCTGCCGCCGTCATTGCCGTCATGGGAGTCATGGCCGGCCTTGCCCCCGCCGCCCGCGCCATGAGCATAACGCCCGTCGATGCCATGCGCGACGAGTAGTGTGTCCGGCGGTTTCCCCGCCGGAAAAAAGGAAAGAAGAAACAACAACGATATGAAAAAGTACATCAAGCTCATCATCGCCGCCATAGTGGCCTTGATATTCATCGGAACCTTCATGTTCCTCTGGCAGAAGAGCCAGCCCAAACCAGTGGTGTATACCGAGTTCACCCCTGCCGTGCAGGACATCAGCCGCACCACCATCATCACCGGTAAGATAGAGCCGCGCAACGAGGTGAACGTAAAGCCGCAGATTAGCGGCATCATCAGCGAGCTGCTCAAGGAGCCGGGACAGTACGTCAGCGAGGGCGAGGTGATAGCCAAGGTGAAGGTCATTCCCGATATGGGCCAGCTCTCATCGGCAGAAAGCCGTGTGCGCCTGGCCGACATAAACCTGCGGCAGGCCGAGAGCGAATATGCACGCACGGAGAGCCTGCACAGCCAGCGCCTCGTCAGCGACGAGGAGTACGAGCGGGCACGCCAGCAGCTGCAGCAGGCTCAGGAGGAGAAGGCCGCCGCTGCCGATGCCCTGCAGGTGGTGCGCGATGGCGTGTCGCGCTCAAACGCCTCAGCCAGCAGCACTCTTATCAGGAGCACCATCAGCGGCATTATCCTTGACATACCGGTGAAGGTGGGCTACAGCGTCATCAACAGCAACACCTTCAACGACGGCACCACTATTGCCACCGTGGCAAACATGAACGACCTCATTTTCCGTGGAAACATCGACGAGACAGAGGTGGGGCAGCTTGCCATCGGCGTGCCAATGAGAATCACAATCGGCGCTCTCCAGGACCTTAGCTTCGATGCCACGCTTGAGTATATCTCGCCACGGTCTACTGAGAGCAACGGCGCCAACCAGTTCGAGATAAAGGCTGCCGTCGTGCTGCAGCAAGACTCCGTAACAGCCGGCATCACCCTGCGCTCTGGCTACAGTGCCAATGCGGAGATTGTCCTCGCCTCGGCCAATCAGGTGCTGGCTGTGCCTGAGAGCGCCATAGAATTTCAGGGCGACAGCACCTTCGTATATGTCATAACGGGAGGCACGCCAACCCAGCAGCTCTTTGACCGCAGGGCCGTCACCACAGGCCTCAGCGACGGCGTGAACATAGAAATACGCTCTGGGCTGACGGCACAGGACAAGGTGCGCGGCCCGCAGGTTATCACAGAAGAGTGAGAAGTAAGAAGTGAGTAGTCAGAAGTAAGTAGTGAAAAAGTTATGAAAAGCCTTCAGCTAAGTTTATTGTTTATTCTTTGTTCTTTATCATTTAGCCCCGCAGGGGCGCAGTCGCCCTGGACACTGGAGCAGTGCATAGACTATGCATTGAATCACAACATCACCATTGAGCAGTACCGCCTGCGTACCGAGCAGCAGGAGCTGCAGTTGCAGACGGCCAAGGCAAGCCGCCTGCCAGACCTGAACGCCTCCGTAGGCGAGAATTTCTCCTTCGGACGAGGTCTTACTGCCGACAATACATATACCAACACCAACACGAGCAGCACCAGCTTCTCTGTAGGCACCAGTGTACCTATCTTCACCGGATTCCAGATTCCCAACCAGATTGCCCTGAACAGGCTGAACCTTGAGGCTGCCACGCAGGACTTGGAGAAGGCCAGGAACGACATTCGCATGCAGGTGGCGCAGGAGTATGTGCAGGTGCTCTACAACATGGAGATTCTTGACGTGGCCCGCCGCCAGGTGAGCATCGACTCGGCCCAGGTTGCCCGTCTGCAGGCCCTGCTTGACGTGGGGCGAACCAGTCAGGCTGAGCTGTCACAGCAGCTGGCCACTATGGCCCAGAGCCGCCTCACCGTTACGCAGGCCGACAACAACCTGCAGCTGGCCCTCCTCTCCCTGTCACAGCTGCTGGAACTTGACACTCCCGCCGGCTTCACCATAGTCCGCCCCGCCCTTGCCGGAGACAGCACAATTCCCTCCGCTTCCGGCACCAGTTTTGCCAATGCCTCTACTGCGGGCAACGGTTTTGCCGTTGCCAATGACATCTTCTCCGCCGCCCTCACTTCCCGCCCTGAAATCCAGGCCGACCAGCTGCGCCTGCAGGCCGCCGACCGCAGCATCAAGGTTGCTGAGGCCGGCCTCTATCCCACGCTCAGCTTCTCTGCCGGACTGGGCACCAACTACTACACCACCAGCGGCTTCCACTCTGACGGCTTTGGCACCCAGCTCAAGAACAACTTCAGCCAGTATCTTGGCCTGAACCTCAGCATACCCATTTTCAACCGCTTCCAGACCCGCAACAGCATTCGTGCCGCCCGCCTGGACCGGGTGAACCAGCTGTTGCAGCTTGACCAGACCAGAAAGGCGCTCTACAAGGAGATTCAGACTGCCTACTATAACACCGTTGCCGCAGGCGAGAAGCTGCGCAGTAGCGACGAGGCCCGCCGTGCCAGCCAGGATGCTTTCCAGCTGGTGCAGGCCAAGTATGAACAGGGCAAGGCAACCATCACTGAGTTCAACGAGGCCAAGAACGCATACCTCAAGGCAGAGAGCGACCTCACTCAGGCCCGATATGAATACCTCTATCAGAGGGCGCTGCTCCGCTTCTACCGCGGTGAGCCGCTCAGCCTTGACGGAGTATGAAGTAATAAGTCTTAAGTCAAAAGGCCGTCGCGCATGTGTATGGTGCGGTCGGTGATGGTGGCCAGCTGCTCGTCGTGGGTAACAATCACAAAAGTCTGGCCGTACTTGTCGCGCAGGTCGAAAAACAGCTGGTGCAGCTCCTGCTTGTTCTGTGTGTCGAGCGAGCCGCTGGGCTCGTCGGCCAGGATTACGGCGGGCTGGTTCATCAGGGCCCGGGCCACGGCCACGCGCTGCTTCTCGCCGCCGCTAAGCTCGGCAGGCTTATGGCCGCCGCGGTCGCTGAGACCCATGAACTGCAGCAGCTCCTGGGCGCGCTGCTTGGCGGCAGAGCGTGCCGTGCCGGCTATGAAGGCGGGAATCATGATGTTCTCTATGGCCGTGAACTCGGGCAGCAGCTGGTGGAACTGGAACACGAAGCCCAGGCGGCGGTTGCGGAAGTCGCTCAGGGCCTTGCGCGAGAGCGCTGTCACATCAACAGAATCGATGTGCACGGTGCCGCTGTCTGGGCGGTCAAGCGTGCCCATGATTTGCAGCAGCGTGGTCTTGCCGGCGCCGCTGGGGCCAACGATGCTCACTATCTCGCCCTTGTCAATGTGAAGGTCGATGCCCTTGAGCACCTGCAGGGAGCCGAAGCTCTTGGTGATGTTGTTTACGTCTATCATCGTTTTCGTTGTAACATTCGTGCTATAAAGTAATAGAGGCTCTTTTCCTCCTTGTGCTGGGCCTCGGTGAAGCTCATGTTCTCGTCCTTGGTGTCGGTGCCGAACTGGTCGGGGAAGATGATCATGAGGTTCTTGCCCGTGAAGTGCTGCTGTAGCTCGTCGGGCAGGCGCTCCAGGGCGTTCTTGTAGCTTATGGTGCCCTTGCGGGCCGTGACCACCACGAACATGTGGTCCTGGGCTATGTTGGCGGCCAGCCGCGGCAGCTCGTTCCAGTGTCCCATGTGGGTATAGTCGGCCCTGACGCTCTTGTGGCGCAGGAGGATATAGTTGCGTATCAGCTCCAGGGACTCCTGGCGTCCGTGGAACTCTATGCGGCACTCCAGGCCTCCGGCAAAGCGGCACAGACGCTCTAACCAGCGGTGGAAGCCTGGCTCCAGCTCGGCCCTTGAGGGCACTGCCACCTGTATGCGCCGCAGTGTGCGCAGGGGCTGCATGAAGCGGGTCAGTATGATCTGGCGGTTGAGGCCGTTGTAGAGGCTCTGTATGAAGTCGCCCCAGAAGCGGGGGTTGCGGTCGGTGTGGACATGCATGCCCATGATTATCTCCGAGCAGGCATACTCGCGGAAGGCGTGCTTTATGCCGTTGGCAATATTTGTGGCCAGGCGCACCTGGGTCTGCACGCCCACCTCGCTGGCGGCGGCAAGCTGCTGCAGGCGCTCCAGCAGCTGCAGACCCTGCTCGCGGCCCTGGGGGGCGTGGTCGTCGTCATAGACCACGTTGAGGGCCACGAGACCGCGGTTAAGCTCGCCGTTGCGCATAAGCAGGGACAGGCTGAGCAGCTGGGGGGCTATCTCGGGGTACTTCACGCAGAGCAGTATCTTCTCGTCGTCGCCGGTCGCCTCGGGCTGCCCGGCCTTGCTGTTGAGCACTATCTGCTTGGAGGCCCGCTCGGTCATCAGCGTAGAGACGATGCAGGTAACGAGAATCATCATCACCACGCCGTTGAGCATGTCATCGTTTACCAGGTCAAGCCTCACGCCCACCATCACCATGGCTATGGCTCCGGCGGCATGGGCCGAGGTGAGGCCGAACATCATGTTGCCGTCGCGCTGGGGCAGGCGGAACAGCAGGCTTGAGGCGTAGGCTGCCAGGGCCTTGCCAAACGTGCCTATGAAGGCTATGAGCAGCACTATCCACAGGGCATCGCCGCCCTGGAGCATCACGCGGACGTTGATGAGCATGCCCACGCCGATGAGGAAATAGGGTATGAAGATGGCGTTGCCAATGAACTCTATGCGGTTCATCAGCGGCGACACGCGCGGTATATACCTATTTAATATAAGGCCGGAGAGGAAGGCTCCGAAGATGCCCTCAAGCCCTATGAGCGACGTCAAGGCCGCCGAGAGGAACATCACGGAGAGCACATAGATGTACTGCATCACCGAGTCGCTGTAGCGTCGCAGGAAATAGCGCGTAAGCCGGGGGATGAGCATCACTGAGCCGACAATGTAGGCGGCAAGCTTCAGCAGGAAGAACACCCAGAACAACCACCCATCGTCGTTCTCAGACGGGGCAAGTGTAGCCAGTGCCGCTATCATGACCAAGGCCAGGAAGAGCGAAATCATGGACGAACCCACGCTCAGAGTTACCGAGGAATGGCGTTGCAGGCCGTAGCGCCCAACGATGGGGTAGGCCACAAGCGTGTTCGAAGCCATGATGCAGCCCAGCAGGAACGACGTGGCATGGCTGTAGCCCAGCATCGTCTTGGCCACCACGTAGGTGAGCCCCAGCGGCACTAAGCATGTAAGGAGACCGAAGATGAGGAAGCGGCGCGTGTCCTTCTTCAAGCTCTCAAGGTCCATCTCCAGGCCGGCCAGGAACATGATGTAGTACAGGCCCACCTGCCCGAATATCTCGAACGACGAGCCGCGGGCCAGTATGTTCAGACCAAACGGCCCCACGGCAATGCCCGCCAGCACCATACCTATGATGTGGGGAATGCGCAGCTTGCTCATCACGATGGGGGCAAGCAGAATGATGAGCAGCACCACGAAGAATATCATCGTGGGGTCGGTAATAAGAGGGTTGACTGTCAACAAGATGCTCATTTGCGTGGCAAAGATACAAAAAAGATGCGAAATGTAGCGCGTGTTTCATAGTTTTTTATTACTTTTGCACCCGAAAAAGTAACAAATCAACAGAAACAGTAAGATGAAAGTAGCTATTGTGGGCGCCAGCGGCGCCGTGGGCCAGGAGTTCCTGCGCCTGCTCGACGAGAGAAATTTCCCCATGGACGAACTGGTGCTCTTCGGCAGCGAGCGCAGCGCCGGAACAAAATATACTTTCCGCGGCAAGGAGCTTACGGTGAAGCTGCTGCAGAAAAACGATGACTTCAAGGATATTGACATCGCCTTCACCAGCGCAGGTGCCGGCACGAGCAAGGAGTTTGCCGAGACCATTACTAAATATGGCTGCGTGATGATAGACAACTCAAGTGCTTTCCGCATGGACGATGACGTGCCCCTGGTGGTGCCCGAGTGCAACGCCGAGGATGCCCTCGTGAGGCCCCGCGGCATCATTGCCAACCCCAACTGCACCACCATCATGATGGTAGTGGTGCTGCAGCCATTAGAGAAGCTCAGCCACATCAAGCGCATCCGCGTGTCTTCCTATCAGAGCGCCAGCGGCGCAGGTGCCGCCGCCATGGCCGAGCTGCAGCAGCAGTACAAGGAGATGGTGGAGACGGGCCAAGTGAAGACCATAAAGAAGTTCCCCCACCAGCTGGCCTACAACGT
>JAFTAR010000027.1 GCA_017455495.1 Prevotella sp. | reverse complement strand
GGTCACCTCGTCCCAAGTCAGCAGCGAGGGCTGTCCTTCGGGCGCCTTGGCATTGTTACATACGTTAAAGATGATGGGCAGTTGCTGGCGCTGACGGCTCTGCTTGGCGAATCCGTCCATCCATGCTCCGCCGCGCTTGGTGGGACGACGGAAATAGTCGCAGTAGAAGAGGCCTATAGAGGTGCTGTCGGAGTCGTAGACCTCAAAGACACGCATGTCAGGATGGTAGGTGGGCAGGTCGGTGCGCTCGCTGAAGGTGAGGCCGTAGACGCGGTTGGCGGCATAGAAGACACCGTTCTGCAGCACGCTGTCAACGTTGAAGTAGGGCTTCACCTCGTCGTCGCTGATGCTGAGCTGCTCCTGCTTCATCTTGGCCGAATAGTAGAAGCGGTCGTAGGGCTGCAGCTCGAAGTCGGCACCCTCCCTCTGGCGGGCATAGGCCTCAATGGCCCGCGTCTCAGCCTCGGCCTTGGGCTTGTAGGCGGCAATGAGGTTGCGCAGGAAGGTGTATACATTCTCCGGCGTACCTGCCATCGTGCGCTCCAGGGAGTAGGCGGCATAGTTGTCATAGCCCATGAGGGCGGCCTGCTCGGCGCGCAGGCGTGCCGTCTGGCTTACTATGTCGAAGGTGCTGTGTCCGCGGCTGCCGTCGGCGCGGTGTACGGAGGCCTCGAAGACACGGCGGCGCAGGTCGCGGTTGTCAAGGCTGGCCAGCAGGGGCTGCTGCGTGGTGTTCACGATGACGATGCAGTAGGGAGCCTGACCGCCACGGGCGGCGGCATCGTCGGCACACTGGGCTATGTCGGCATCGCTGAGGCCGGATAGCTCCTCCTTCGTCTCCACCCAAACCACGGCATCGTTGGTGGCTGCCAGCAGGCTGTCGCCCCACTGCTGCTCCAGGTCGCTAAGGGCAAGGTTTATCTCCTTCATGCGGGCCATCTTGTCATCGTCGAGCAGGGCACCGTTGCGCACGAAGTTCTTGTAGACCTCCTCAGTGAGCTTGCGCTCCTCGCCCTGCAGCGTGTCAAGGCAGTTCTCGTAGACCTGCCTGATGCGGCTGAAGAGCTCGCGGTTGAAGATGATGTCGTTGGCCAGGTCGGTAAGCATGGGCATCACGGCCTTCTCAGTCTCGGTAATCTCCGGGGTCTTGTCGGCATTGGTGAGGGCAAAGAAGACGCGCTCCACGCGGTCGAGAGTGCGGTCGCTCTCCTCAAAGGCCAGGATGGTGTTCTCGAAGTTTGGCTCCTCGGTATTCTCCGTGATAGACTGTATGTAATCCCGCTGCTCGCTGATGGCGGCCTCGAAGGCTGGCAGGTAATGCTCAGGCCTTATCTCGCTGAAGTCGGGGGCACCGTAGGTAAGCCCGCTGTCTGCGAGAAGGGGGTTGAAGCTGTTTGACGGGGTGTACTCGCAGCCCGTGAGCTGCATCATGGCCACGCTGATTCCCATGGCCAGCAGGGTGTTCTTTCTTGTCATAGAATACAGTTGTTAGTTATTGTTTGCTGCAAAGGTAGCCATTTTCAGTAACATGTACAAAAAAGTGCAAAAGAAAAACTTCTTTTCCTTTGCATTTCGCTGGTTTTTTCGTACCTTTGCCTTTGCGAAGCGAAGAAACTTTGCCTCATGGAATATGAAGACAGGATTATTTACGGGAACGTTCGACCCCTTTACCATCGGACACGACAGCATAGTGAGGCGCGCCCTGCCGCTCTTCGACCGCCTTGTGATAGGGGTGGTGGGCGACAACGTGAACAAGCCGGGCATGACGCCTGTCCTGGAGCGCATGGAAGCCATTGAGAGGCTCTATGCCGACGAGCCGCGCATAGAGGTGAAGCCCTACTACGGCCTTGCCGTGGCCCTGGCCCGCACAGAGGGTGCCCACTTCATAGTGAAGGGGGTGCGCTCGGTGAAGGACTACGAGTACGAGCGGGAGCAGGCCGAGGTGAACCGCCTGATAAGCAAGGGCGAGGTGGAGACAATACTGTTCTTTGCCGAGCCTCATCTGGCAAGCATCTCAAGCAGCACGGTCCGCGAGCTGGAGCATTTCGGCCTGGACGCCAGCGCACTGGTAGCCGCCGCCCCTGTTAAAGAGCAATCAATATAAAAAAAGCAAGCAATGATAACATACAACAGCGAGAATGTGGCGATGCCCGCCATAAAGCGGCGCGACACCACGGCATGGATTCGCCGCGTGGCACAGAGCTACGGCAAGCGCATAGGGGAGGTGGGCTACCTCTTCTGCAACGACGAGAAGATACTGGAGGTGAACCGTGAGTACCTTGGCCACGACTACTACACCGACATCATCACCTTCGACTACAGCGAGGGCGACACGCTGAACGGCGACCTTGTGATATCGCTTGACACCGTGCGCAGCAATGCCGACCTGTTCGGGCGCCCCTACGAGGAGGAGCTTCACCGCGTCATCATACACGGCATACTCCACCTCTGCGGCATCAACGACAAAGGGCCCGGTGAGCGCGAGCTGATGGAAGCCGCGGAGAACCGTGCCCTTGAAAGTGTATAAGCCAAGCTTGGCTTATACGAAGCTGATGACGCCCGGTGTCGTGTCTGGCTGTTCGTACCTGGTTGCTTCGGGCGTAGTGTTCTGGTTTCCAATGCTTGCCAGCACTTCCTTTGTGCGCTTGTAAGTGGGGGTCTGCTCCACTGCACTTATTACATTGTCGTTGTCCAAGTCCTCGGCAGTGAAGATGTAGATATTGGGGCGACGCTTGTAGTGGTGGCTCTTGTCGGTGTCGTTGTAGAAGTGGCTGCGGCGCTCTTCGCGCTTGGCGGCGCGCTCCTGCTCCTCGGCCAGGCGGGTGGCCTCCTCGCGGGTCTGCTGCCGCTGCAGGCGCTCCTCCATGCCGTCAACGTTCTGCATGCCGAAGCCGGTGGCCAGGATGGTGACCTTGACCTGCTTGCCCAGCTCGGGGTCGACGGCCACGCCCCACTTGAACACGAAGTCGGAACCGAAGCGGTCCATGAACTCGTGCACGTAGTTCATCTCCTCCATCATGAAGTTGTCCTTGGAGTCCTTCTGGTGCGAGAAGCTGATGTTGAGCAGAATCTTCTTTGAGTTGAAGATGTCGTTGTCGTTGAGCAGGGGCGAGTTGAGGGCATCGTCGATGGCCTTCTTCACGCGGTCCTCGCCCTCGCCGTAGC